>JAQVHG010000088.1 GCA_028696365.1 Methanofollis sp. | reverse complement strand
CGGGGCCTCGCCCTCAGTCATGTCGGCTTCGAACTCCGCGGTCGGCCCGACTGGTGGCGGTGCGACGCCCGAGACGTTGATGTAGTCTTCTTTGGTCATGGTGTCGGTCTCATTCATCTCGTCGGAGACGGTGAGACTGACGGTGTAGAGCCCTGCCTCCTCGTAGGTGTGGAGCGGGTTCTGTTCGGTTGAGTTAGTATCGTCGCCGAAGTCCCACTCCCACGTGGTCACATTCCCGGTCGAGAGATCGGTGAAAGTGACGTTGAGCGGGGCCTCGCCCTCAGTCATGTCGGCTTCGAACTCCGCGGTCGGCCTGACTGGTGGCGGTGCGACGCCCGAGACGTTGATGTAGTCTTCTTTGGTCATGGTGTCGGTCTCATTTGTCTCATCTGAGACGGTGAGACTGACGGTGTAGACTCCTGCATTCTCGTAGGTATGTGCTGGGTTCTGTTCGGTCGAGTTAGTGCCGTCGCCGAAGTCCCACTCCCACGCAGTCACATTCCCGGTCGAGAGATCGGTGAAGGTGACGTTGAGTGGGGCCTCCCCCTCGGTCATGTCGGCTTCGAAGTCTGCCGTAAGTTCTGCCGGCGGCGCCGGTCCGCCGCTGACCATGACGTAGTCTTCCTTGGTCATGGTGTCGGTCTCGTTTGTCTCATCTGAGACGGTGAGACTGACGGTGTAGATGCCGCCCTCCTCATAGGTATGGAGCGGGTTCTGTTCGGTCGAGTTAGTGCCGTCGCCGAAGTCCCACTCCCACGCAGTCACATTCCCGGTTGAGAGATCGGTGAAGGTGACGTTGAGCGGGACGACACCCACGGTTACATCAGCCTCGAAGTCTGCCGTAAGTTCTGCCGACGGCGGTACCTCGCCGGTTACATTCAGTTCGCCTGGGACGACCGTAACGTTGTACAGCGTTCCGTTGACGTCTTCGATCGCTTCTGGTGTGACATTGACCACGCTCATCCCTTCGGCGTCCCCTCGGACGGTGGCGGTGCAGAGCGTGATGTTGGTCTCACCTGCGAGTCCCTCTGGGTCGAGTGCCTGCGCCCAGACAGAATCTGCTGGCAGCGATCCATTTTCGGGCTCAAAGGCCCATTCTGAGAAGTTCAGGTCGACGATCTCTCCGATCTCTGCATCTTCGATGCTGATCGTGACGTTAAAACCAGCCAGCCCCTCAGGGGCGGCGTCGAGGATCACTGCAATCTCTGTCGTCTCGTTGAGCATCACCTCTGCCGACTCGGGCATGAACATGATCGAGACGTTCTCATTCCCCTGGTCCTGTGCCAGGACCCCTTGTGTCCCAAAGACACAGAGGATCATGATGCCGAGAAGCGGCATAATACGCTTCACGTTCATCTTTTCTTCACTCCTTCTTCTCCCTCAATATGAATCCGAAAATTAGGGCTACAATTATGAGGACGGTCAGGAATGGCGTGGCTCCCTGTGTTGGAGTCGACTCTTCTGGAGTCCCGGTCATGGTGGACGACACTTCTGGCGGCGTCTCGGCCGGGGTGCTCTCCCCGGTCACCGTCGGCGTCGGTGTAGTTGCAACCACGCCTGGACCGCTGCTTGTACTCCCTGAGTGCCCGGAGTTTCCTGACTGCATTCCGGACGTTGTTGACCCTACAGAGAGACGGACCTTCACCTCAGAGGCCTCGTAACTCGTCCCTGTATCGTCCTGGACTCTGACCGGTGTGATCACCAGATCGGTCGGCCCTCTCTTGATCCCCTGAAGTGTGATTGTGCCAAGGTCGACCTGCGTGCTGTTCCCCTCGGCCTTGCCGCCCAGGTCGACCGCCTCGATCCATGTCTCCCCGGCCGGGACTTCCCCTCCGCGGTGGAGCGAAGCCCATGCCGGGAACGAGACTGCCGAGACCTCGGCACACCTGGGGTCAGAGAGCGTGACCGTGAGGTTGTAGCCTGAGAGCCCGTTCTCGACTCCCTCTAGGGTGATAGGGATCTCGACACTCCCTCCTACCGGTATGTCTCCTGGATCTCCTACTTTGAGTACGGGAGCGGCCTGGCAGGCCACAACAAGGCCTGCGATAGCGATCAGCCAGATGACACATCCTGGACTCTTCATCTTTGCACCATCCTGTAAAGTGAGTTCACGTCACTGAACCCTATACGACCATTTTCGTCGAAGTCGAAGGCTTCAATGGGCTGCTGGTCCCTGATGAACTGCAGGTTCCTGACGTAGACCTCAACGTCCTCCATAGTGAGGACGCCGTCCCCATTGAGATCCTCATAGAAGCCATCGTCGTCCAGGTCGGTGGGCGGAGGATAGGTGCCCATGTCAGGCCGCGGGAAGGGTCTGACTTGAGCAGACATCACCATGAGACGTGCAGGAGTAACCTCAAGCACGTACTCTCCTCCGTCCGGGCCGATCACCAATGAATCTGGGTCGACTGTGAGATCGGTGGTCCCGGCCTCATCGCCCTGCACTGTCAGGGTGCAGAGAGAGACGCCGCCGGTTTTTGAACGCGGCGGTTGGCCGGTCGCGTTGATCCTTACGATATCGTCAGGCAGGGTTGTGTGTACCTCGTCCTGTACCCATTCAGGGAACGAAACCCCGGTGATCTTCCCGAATGCCGGGTCTGAGATGGCCATTGTGATGATGTACTCCAGGACCGCGGCGGGTGCCAGGTCCATCGTCAGGTTGATCTCGGTCTCTTCCCCTGCACCGACCTCTGCCGTAACAGGGACAAAAGAGAGCGAGAGATTGGTCTGCGGTGTGGAAAGCGCGCTGAGCATTGCAGGCGCGTCCACCCTTCCGTGGCCATAGACCGGGTTCCATCCAGGGTCTCCCAGGTCGACGGCCGACTCATAGAGCGCCTCGCGCACCTCGGCAGGACTCCTGTCTCTGTGGATCCCCCATACTGTGGCGACGGCCCCTGCAACCGCAGGGGCCGCGGCGCTCGTCCCATAAAACTCGTTCCCAAACCCGCCTGCGCCTGAGACACGTGCCATGCCGACGCCGCAGACGTCGGGTTTTTTACGTACCTCTGGAGTGGGCCTAGTGACCGTTGCCGGCCCCTCAGACGAGAAAAACTCGATCTCAGTCGGGTCGTCGGCCCTGACCGCTCCGACCGCGACCACCCCAGGTACCGCTGGATGGCCGAAGATCGAGTCCTTGGGTGTGGCGGCGGGGTCGTCGAAGAAGCCGCCAGCCAGGACGAACATTTCAAGAGCACGGGGTTCGCCGTCATGGAGAGCGACTGATAGATAGACCACACCCGGCACGTCGCCGAAGTATTCGACTGTGATCTCCTCCATCGGGACATCGTCGCCGTCCTGGACCCTTGAACTGTTCGCAATCTCGACAAAACGGTTTCCTTCTTCGGTGACCAAGAAGAGGTCGTAGTCACTTGATGCATGACCCCAGGGTTCGTCCCACTGAAGGACGACCTGGAGCAGACTGGTCTGCATCCCGTCGATGGGCGGTTCGACCACGGCCCTGATGAGATTACTCCCGTCGCTGAAGAGGTGGTAACCCTGACCGTCATCCTTGAATGTCCCCTCATAGTGCCCCAGTGCGTCGTTCCCTGCGGCCGAGACATAGATGAGGTCCTCGTTCTCGACGACCTCGTGGACGTATGAGGCGACGTAGCCGTCCTCAAAGTACGGTTCGTCGAACCACCCGATGTCGTCACAGACGACGTCGCACCCCGCCTGGGCCAGGGCCGAGATTGCCGTGACAAAGGCAATTTTGTCAGGCAGACCGCTATGGAAATAGAGGTCTGCTCCGGGTGCGGTGTCATGGACGACCTCGAGCATGGCCGTACCTTCGTCGATTCCATCGATGTCGTACAGGACACGGACGGTTGGCGGGAGATCGCCAGAGGTCGCTGCCTCCTGCCACTGGTCGGCGCTGTCTGAGATGATCCCGACCTTCATCCCCTCACCGCTGTATCCTGTCTTGGCACGCACCTCCGCAGTTCCAAGAACAGCATCACTCTCACCTGAGACTGATCCCGCATAGACCACAGGAGGAGTCACGCGCTCGATCCGTGTGACGTCCGCAAGGGACGCAAGATCCTTGAGTCGATCGGCCCTCACCCATGCCGCCACTACATGGCGCTCCTCGTCACGGCTGATGACATCGGCGTAGGGGTCGACGACTTCGGTCGACACCCCTTCTTTGAGCCAGATGTAAACATAGACCAGAAGCATCCCGTCGTTGGCATAATTAGTTGAAGTCTGTGGGAGTGCAGAGACGAACTCTGCGCTGGGTCTCGCGGGCGGTGTTGCACGCGTGGTCATGGCAGACTCATATCCCACCCGCGCATGGTGCACGAGTTCGGTCGGGAGCTTCTCCTCTGCATCTGAAAGTCCAGACTTGAATGTCCTGCTCTCATTTTTCATTGAAAGCAAGAGATAGAGATTTTTATCTCCAGCCTGAGCCAACGAAGCCCCTCCTGCAGTCCCTTCCTGAAGGCCTGTGCCTTGGGCCTGGACTGGAGGATAGCAGAGGAAGAGCAGCGCAGTGGCTGCCAACGCGAACGCTCGTGCATACCCTATGGTCACAGGACCCCCCCCTTCCTTCATGACCTCTCCGTGGACTGGAAGGCAGCCTCTTTCTGGTCTGCTGATGGGGGATCTTTTCTATGTGACCCCTGTGTGGCTACGTGATCCCCTTGTCGGTTGAATAGGCGTTGTGCTCTGGCCTACCATCCAGTACGGTGTATACCAGAGGAAATAGTATTTATAGTTTATCTATCTCTTGGGGGGGAGACGGGCTAGTATTTCACGGGAAATATCGAGACAGCAACGTACAGAGAGATTTCTCTCTCTTCGTGACCCTGATAAATATCCCGTCTTTCTGGAAAAAAGTATGATGGTGGGATTATCCCATCTTAGGCGAGAAATGCCCTCAGATGAACCGTGGTCTCAGAGAAAGTTTTTTCGGGGTATAGATCGGCCTGAACGGCTTGCCGGCACACTCTTCCTTCACCGCGGCGGTGAGTGCCTCAACGGTCATCCCCTCTTTGTGCGGCTTCTTTGGCTCGGAGAGTTTCCTGACAGTGACGGTGAGTTTCCCATCTTCCATTTCGCGGTCGCCGATGACCGCCACATAGGGAACCCACTCGGTCCCGGCAGCACGGACCTTCTTGTTCATCGACTCGTCCCGGTCGTCGACATCGGCCCTGACCCCGGCGGCGGTGAGTTGCTGACAGAGGTCTTCGGCATAGGCCACGTGCCGCTCGGCCACTGGCACAAAGCGAACCTGGGTCGGAGAGAGCCAGGTCGGGAGGCGGGGCACCGTCTGGTAGGCGGTGTTCTCGAGCATAGCACAGATCACCCGCTCGATCGAGCCGGTTGGGGAGCAGTGGAGGATCGGTGGGTGGACGTCTTCGTTGTCGGCGCGGTACGAGATCTCAAAGCGCTTTGCGCTCTCGACATCGATCTGGACGGTTGGGTTCTCGATAGGCCGCCCCTGCCCGTCGATCGCGGCGAGGTCGACCTTGGCGATCCAGTAGTGGACCCGTTCAGAGAGGATCTCAATGATCATCCTGACGCCTGAATCTTTCACGATCTTCTTGACCCAGTCCTCGTGCTCGTCCCAGAAGTCCTGGGTGCAGCGGAAGGCCCCGACGAGAGGAGTCTCCAGGTCGCGCCCGGTCTGCCAGCCGATCTTGAGCTGCTCCTCGAAGCACGTAAGGGCATTGTCCATGTCCAGGCAGAGGGTGTGCATGTCAGGCATCGTGAAGGCACGCAGCCTCTTGAGCCCGAGCACCTCGCCGCGCTGCTCGTGCCTGAACGAGTAGGTGGAGAGCTCGTACATCTTCATGGGGAGGGTGTTGGGGGAGATGTGCATGTCCCGCATGAAAGAGAACATCCCGAAACAGGCGGCGAAGCGGAGCATCATGTTGCGGTTCCCGCTCTTGAAGCGGTACTGCCGCTCGCCGAACTTGGCGGCATGCTCTGAGATGGCCGGGTCGGCCAGGTCGTACATCACTGGGGTCTCGACCGGCATCCCGCCGTAGTCGAGGACCAGGCCCAGCACATAGTCTCCGAGAAGGTCGCGGACAAGCCTTCCTTTCGGCATCCAGCGGAAGTGGCCGACGTCTGAGGCGGGCTCATAGTCGACGAGTTCCTTGGAGCGCATCAGATCGATATGGATCGGTTCGCCGCCGGCCGGGGTGGACTTGCCGAGTTCTTTCTTGACAAGTGCGCCGAAGGGCGAGTCGTCACAGCAGGCCTCGGCGTCTAGGCGCTCGCCTTCAGGAGTGAGGACGAAGAAGGTGTGAGTGACCTCTTTCTTGGCCGGTTTTCCTTCTTCGCTCCCGCCGGGCACGATGGTCCTGGAGAGTTCAGAGAGGGGGTGGCCCTTGCATGAGAGGGTGAAAGCCTTGTACCACCCGAAGGGGGCACGCTTCACGGTGAGCCCGGTGACCTTCAGCCCCTCCTCGATCGCCTTCATGGCCTTCTTGGCGGTCTCGGGCTTCGAGAGGTCTGCGCTCAGGTGGGCGTACGGGTAGACGAGCACCCGTTCGGTCTTGAGGTTCTCGGCGGTCTTTGTGATCTCCCCGACCGCCTGGGTGACGACATCCTCGATGTCCTCTTCATCAATTGATTCAACTGCACAGAAGGCGACGAGGGCCTCGTCGAGGGCATCCTCAAGGACTGCGCCCTCTTCCGCGACCGGCGTCTTCTTCTGCGCCTTGTAGTCGATATGGTCAGAGTGTATTAATAGAAGCCGCATATAACTCCCCTTTTTGTCTCTGGGTCTCGGTATATATTTTTCAGTCCCACTATTTATTCCTTCAAACACCCTTTGCGCGTGTTCTCGTGATAGCGTGAGAGGGTCGCCTGACGCTGGTCCATGTACTTCGCGTCCTTCTTGAGGTTGTAGGGGTTGTCGGCCCGCTCAGTAGTGTAGAAGACGAGTTGTCCGACCGGCATACCCGCGTACATCTTGACGGGGCGCTGGTTTACATTGCACATTTCGAGGGTGATCGTCCCCCTGAACCCGGCGTCGATCCAGCCCCCGGTCTGGTGAAGTTCGATCCCGAGGCGCGCAATGGAACTCTTGCCCTCGATGCTTGCGACCACATTGTCGGGAAGGGCGACGGCTTCGAGAGTCTCGGCAAGGATGAAGGCGCCGGGCTGCATGACGATCGATTTGGCGTGCTTTTCCTGGACCTGTGCGGTGACGCTCCCCTTCTCATAGGGGTCGATGACGTCGTCTCCGGGTTCGTACCAGACAAAGTGGTCCCCGAGCCTGATGTCCAGGGAGTTGGGCTGGATGAGGGAGGGGTCATAGGGGTCGATCCCGATCTGCCCCCGTCTGATCCGGTCCTCGATCTGCCAGTCGACAAGAATCATTGCGTAAGAGGTACGCACTCTGGGAGAATTAAGGTGTTCCCTGCCTGGGCATGTCGTGGTCGATGTGCCACTCAGCCCTGCGGAGGATGCCGTGGAGGGTCGAGACCTCCCGCGTGGTCAGTGCTGTCCGTCCAAAGATCCGGCGCAGCATCAGCAGGGTGTTCTGTCGTTTGAAGTCTGGGTGGTCGATGCGCTCAAGAAAAGTTCCGAAGTGATCGATGAGGGCCTCGCGCTCGGTCTTGCCTGCGACCCGGTAAGTGCCGCGTGGGAGGTGGGCGAGTTCATAGCAGACGATGCCCACCGCGTGGGAGAGGTTCATGATCGGGTAGATCTCAGAGGTTGGGATGGTGCAGATGAGGTCGCAGCGCGAGACCTCCTCGTTGTTCAGCCCCCAGTTCTCCCGGCCAAAGAGGATGCTCACCTGCCCGTCGACATTGCTGAGGATCTCGCGCAGTTCACTCGGCGCATAATAGGGCATCCGCATCGAGGTGCAGACCGACTTGGAGAGTTCGCCGGTCGTGGCTACGACCAGGTCGCTCTCTGCAAAGACTTCTTCCAGGCTTTTTCTTGCGGCGAGCTCCAGGACATCGCGAGCATGCGAGGAGCGGGCGATGGCGTCGTCCCCGATCTCGCAAGGGTCGACGAGGACGAGGCGCGTGAACCCGAAGTTCTTCATCACTCGCGCCGCAAAGCCGACGTTCCCTTCGCACAGTGGTTCCACCAGGACGATCTCGACCTCTGGCATGGATCACCCCCAACTTACTGGACGGCCTTCACCGTCGCCTTCAGGGTGTCGGCGCCCTTCTCATAGACGGCATTGCCGATGACAATGGTGTCGGCGTACTGTGCCATCTCTGAGGCCCGCTCGGCCGAGTTGATCCCGCCGCCATAATAGAGGACGGCGTCCTCGACCGTCTCTGAGACCGCCTGCACGATCTTTGGGTCACCGTAAGTTCCTGAATACTCGATGTAGACGATCGGGAAGTGGAAATAGTGCTCCGCGCACCTGGCATAGGCCGCGACTTCCTCTGGGGAGAGGTCGCAGGTCGCCCTGGTCACCCGCCCGACGGCCGAGGCAGGGTTGAGG
>JAQVHG010000087.1 GCA_028696365.1 Methanofollis sp. | reverse complement strand
CCGGCCCTCATCCTCACTGATGAAGCGTGATGGATGACAATGAAGAGGTCCCAGCTTTTTCATCGCGCACCCATGCATTCGTCGCCTTCTCCCTCGCCCCCGGATCCCCGGGATGGCGATGAGGACGGGAAGGTAGAGTTAAGATCATGAAGACGAGACGCAATCCTTTGCCAATCTTCATCAGCGAGGGGCCCGGGGGGTGCCAAGCCCCCCGGTCGAGGAGAGCGTGTAGAATTTCTGGAAGGAAGCACTTCAGTTCGAGGAGAGCTTCAACCCTAGAGAGGGTTGGGATATGTAGGAGAGCAGGGCCGGAGATTACTCTCCTCCGTCTCCATACTTCAAAACACAAAAAAAATGTTTGGATGGTCCTATTTAGGAATCACTCTTCTGCATTTCTTTTTCGGTCTCCTCAAAGACCGCCACAAGTTCTGGTTCCGGTGCCGGTGTCATCTTGCTGACTACATAGATCGCAAGCATCGAGAGGATGAAACCTGGCACGATCTCATACAGCCCGAAGAACCCGAACCACTTCCAGATCAGGACTGTCAGTCCACCAACGACAATCCCAGCAAGGGCGCCCTGACGCGTTGTCCGTTTCCAGAAGAGCCCCATCAGGATCACCGGACCAAAGGTCGCACCGAATCCGGCCCATGCATAGGAGACGATCTGGAAGACACTGCTCTCGGGGTCAAGCCCGAGGAAGATCGCCAGCACCGCAACAAGAAGAACCGAAAGACGGCTCACCCAGATCAATTCCTTCTCACTCGCCCCATGCCTGAAGAACGATTTGTAAAGGTCTTGTGAGACCGCCGAGGCGCTGACCAGGAGTTGCGAGGAGGCCGTGCTCATGATCGCTGCAAGGATCCCACAGAGCACGATACCTGCAAGGAACGAGAAGAAGACCTCGCTGGTCATCACCATGAAGACCGTCTCGGCGTCAGGGCCCAGAAGAGGTTGGTCCAAAAAGACGCGGCCGATCAGCCCGATCGCGACCGCAGCAAGAAGAGAAATTGTAACCCATACCATAGCGACTGATCTCGCCTCTCTAATCTCCTCTGGTTTTCTGATTGCCATGAACCTGACCAGGATATGGGGCTGGCCAAAATATCCCAGCGCCCATGCAAGACTGGAGATGATCGCGATGGCAGTGAGGGGCAGACCAGTCTCTGCGTCCATGAAGGGGTTGAGGAGCGCAGGATCGATCTGCTCGATCCCGGCGATCGTTGCGCTTGGTCCGCCAATGAGGAGGACGGCCATGATCGGAACCAGCAGAAGTGCAAAGAACATCAGCGTCCCCTGGATGAAGTCAGTGAGGCAGACTGCCTTGAACCCACCGGTGAAGGTGTAGGCGACGACGATCAGCGACCCTACTAGCAGCGCTGTAGTGTAGTCAAGCCCGAAGACTGTGTTGAAGAGTTTCCCGCCGGCGACAAACTGCGCAGAGGTATAGATCAGGAAGAAGATCAGGATAAAGACGGCGGCAATCGCGCTGATGATGCCAGAACGATCATTGAACCGGTTCCTAAAGAAGTCTGGAAGGGTCAGCGAGTCGTTGGCCTTCTGAGTATAGATACGCAGGCGTTTTGCGACGAATTTCCAATTCAGGAATGTCCCGATGATGAGCCCGAGCGCCACCCAGATGGCACTCATGCCAGAGAGATAGGCAAGTCCCGGCAGGCCGATGAGCAGCCATCCACTCATATCTGAGGCTTCAGCACTGAGTGCTGCAACATAACGATTCAGACCTCTGTTCCCGAGGATATAGTCACTGACGGAGTGCGTCTTGTTATAATACAAGAGCCCTATGAGGACCATTGCGCCTAAATAGACGATAAATGCGGCCAATATTGCGGTGCCGTTGCTGAACATGCTCTCTCCTGTAAATGATGCACCCTGTCCGCCATTCATTTATATTTTAAAAAAGAGGGCAGTGATACATCGATTCTTAGAAAGGTTCACAGGAACACTATTTATAGGGTTCGGACTTGACTTCAGAACAGGGAGTGGTGCGGAGGCACAAATGGCGCCGGATGTTGAAAATGATTCTCATAATCTATTATAACAGATGATATGGCCTCCTGCTATTTCTCAAATACGGACATTGTAGGTTCCTCACCAGTTCTTGATGCACGTGTGACTCATCTCCCTTCCCTTTTCAATCGCGCTAGGAGCGCTGCCCCTTGACTCCTGGGATGAAGATCGGGCGGGAAGACATTATAGGTAACTGTGACGAGAGTGCCGCCGTCCTCGACCTATCGTGTGGCAGGGGGTTCGGGGGCGGCAAGCCCCCCGCCAGAGATTCATCAAGAGGATTTCTACAGAGCCATAATTCTGATTTTTATAAGAGATTCTAAAGAGTCTTTAATAATATACTCATCCTGTAGGTCGCTCAGGGGGTGCAGGACCATTTCCAGGCCTCGCACTGCACTCTTCTCTCATCGGAACCTCACCACTTCCCTGAGGGATGCCACCGAGTCGATGATCGCATCGGGCATTACTCTCGCCTGTGTCACGAGTTCTTCATCGTATTTCCCAGTTCTGACCAAGACAGCCTGCATCCCAGCGCTTTTTGAACCGCCGATATCGGTCACGATATCATCCCCAACCATGACGGCATCTCTGGGAGCCACGCCCATGTCATTAAGGGCAAGCGCAAAAAATGCTGCTGACGGCTTTCCGACCAGATGAGCACTGACCCCGGCGGCGTACTCGAGGGCCGCCACATAGGGCCCGGCAGAGAGCATCAGATCCTTTGCGCCTCGCCAGTAGCGGTCCTTTTCAAGGGCGATGAGATCGGCACCCTGCAGGAGAAGCCTGAAGGCGCGGTTCATTGACTCGTAGGTGAAGTCGTCCCCGGCATCCCCGATGACGACAAACCTGGTTACCTCTTCCTCGGTACCCAGCGGTATGCCGGCCGTCTCGAAGTCGATGTGCACATCGCCGGTGGCGAGCAAGTAGCACCGTCCACCCCCGCGCCGCCTGATCTCCCGCACCGCCGCCACTGGTGGGGTGAAGATCGAGGACATGGGGATGTCATATCCAAGTCTCTTCAGCCTTGACGTCAGAGTGGCACGAGAACTGCGGGTGGTGTTTGAAACGCACCTGAATGGGATCCCAGCCGCTTGCAACGCCTTCACCACCGCCTCTCCCCCTGGCACAGGCACTCCGCTGATATGGAGCACGCCTTCGATATCGAGCAGCACCGCCTTTGCGTCGATCATCAGTCTTCCATTGGTGGGGACCATAAAATACCATCCCATGATCTTGTAGTGGCCATGGATCCATCGCTCCTCTCCCCACACACTCGTGCAAGGGAATCGCGAACGATAGAGAACAGACTATAAAATCCCCACTAAGAACTTCAGGTGTGCCTTCCCGGTCACATATTCATCCTGGCGTGAGGAGGAGAGAAAGGCATGTTGATCAAATTCATGCTCATCTGCTATCTCGTGCCTGGAGTAGATCCCCTCTACCTACCACCATATCTCCTCAAAAGCCTCTGGCATACGCATCCCTTGAGAATCGGGAGGGTGTATGGGAGGTGATGGGGCAGGACCGCGACCCCCATCATCGCTTTCTCGGCAAGATTGCGCTCCTGGCCGATCACGACGCTCTTGCGGCGCACGATCTTCTCCAGGAACTCTTCCACGTTTTCGGCCTCGGCGCAGGTGACGACGCCGCCGAAATCACGGAGGAGGTGGCTGTCGGTCCCGCCGGTCAGCCCGAGGCCGTGGGTTCTAGCAAGGTCGGTGGCGGAGAGGTTGTGGACACGAGCCATCCCCCCGCTGATCACCTCGAGGGCGTCGAGGCGGGCGATGGTCCCGGACTCGATGCACCCGCGCGCGATCCCCTCCTGCATCCCGCGGTTCAGGAAGACATAGCCGCAGGGGTGTGCCTCGGCGGCGATACAGTGGTAACCCTCGCGGGCGTCAAGAATTTCTGTGGTCGTCATCTTGATGGCCAGACACGGCCCGTCTCTCTTCTTCCTCTCGATATGGCGGCGGTAGAAGTCGGTGAGGTCTGAGAGCACCGAGAAGTAGAGAAGGAGATGGGGGCCGTCGTCGGCGCTCACCTCGATGCCGGGGATGACCGGCACGCCGCTTGCCGCCAGGCACGCCTCGACGGCCCCGTTGACCTGGTTGTGGTCGGTGACTGCACACCCGACCCCCTGCCTGGCTGCGGACCGCAGGAGGTCTCTCACTCTTGTAAATGAGTCAGAGTGGTTGGTATGGACATGGAGGTCGGCGGCGAGGTGGCCCTCGCGTGCGGTCTCCTCAGGGGTAGGGGTCTTGAAGAGGACCGGGTTGGGTGGAAGTATGGGCATCGGTGACGTCAGTCGATCGATCTCTTCTATTTCTTTCCAGAAGAAGAAAAAAGATCTCATCAGACCACCAGCAGCACCCCTGCCATCACTGCCATCCCGAGGACTAGGCGTAGACCGCGAGGTGTGCCTCGCCATACTCTCTTGCCGCAGGTAGGAGTTCGTCGACGGCGACAAAGACCATGATCCCAGCGACCGCGGTAAAGAGGAGGTCGAGCACCGCCCCGGAAGTTCGGCAAGCCCTAAGTGGAGGGAGTACAGGGACGCCGTCTGCCTGCTCTGAGTCGCATAATAGATCGGCACCGAGACGGCGATCCCTTCGGGGATGTTGTGAAGAACGATCGCCGCGGCGGTGAGGTGACCGGTGCGGTACAAGCCCGAGCGCCTTGACCTTCCACACCTCATGCGGGTTGTAGTGATACGGGATGACCCGGTCGATGAGGGGGATTACCACCACTCTACAGAAGAAGGCGATGGTTGCGACCGGCGGACTGACGACCACCATAGCACTGCACTGGAAAAGAGTTCGACAAAGGAGACATAGAGCATCACCACGGCGGAGAACCCGAGGGCGGCAGAGAGAAACAGATGCTCTTCCGCCTGGTGAAAAACCATCAGGCTCCCAATGTCGGTCGAGAGCCCGGCAAGCGGTGGTCAGCTCGAAGGCTGCAAAGAACAATGCCGGGTCGGTCATCATCTGGACGCCACAGGTGTATGGTTATCACAACTCTGTAGAAAACCTCACCTATCGTAGGAAAAATGTGTGTCATCCACCTTCCCATAGCTTCCCGCCGGGTGCGCTGCCCCTCCGGACCCCCGGGAGGAAGATAGGAGCGGGAAGGCTGACTAGAAGATCCTGAAAGACGGGATGCCGTCCTCGACCAATCGTGTGGCGGGGAGTTTGGGGAGCGGCAAGCCCCCCGTCGAAGAGAACTATCGAGAGGATTTCTACAGAGCCATTATCGCATAAATGGCAGCCCTCTTCCAATGACTGGGGGGTGAGTGTAATGATCACCATGCCTTCCTTGAGATTCACGCCGGTGGCCTTGCCCCCCCGGACCCCCTGAGAGGGAGAGCGGGTCAGATAGGCAGGACCGAAGTTCTTGAAGGGAATGTGCAGTCTTCGATCAATCATGTGATGGGGAGACCCACCAGAGAGAACTTCCATGAGGATTTCTACAGAGCCAAAATCAGAAATTTTTTTGAACCCACTCTCGCTCATTTCCACAGAACCCCCTAATAGAAGAGGTCATCCCAAAACTCTCCGGACTTCCTCCTCCTCTCCGATTGAAAGCGATGGATGACAATGAAGAGATCCCAGTATTCTCATCGCGCACCCATGCATTCGTCGCCTTCCCACCTCTTTGGCCGGGGGCTCTGCCCCCGGAACCCCCGGGAGCACGATAGGGACGGGAAGGTAGAGTTAAGTAGAGTTAAGACCATGACGACGGGACGCAATCCTCCGCCAATATTCATCGACGGGGGGTTCGGGGGGCGGCAAGCCCCCCGATCGAGGAGAGCGTTGAGAATTTCTGGAAGGAAGCACTTCAGTTCGAGGAGGTCTTCAACCCTAGAGAGGTTTTGGGATATGCTCGAAGATAGGGGGGGCAGCATCACCTTCTTATGGATTGTTCCATCTTCGGGCCCTGTAGAAACCCTCGCCTATTGTGTGGGGGAGACGTGTGTCCCCCGCTTTCCTACTTCTTTGGCTGGGGACTCTGCCGCCCCCTGCTAGAGAGATCCATTAAGAGGATTTCTACAGAGCCAAAATTTCTTCGTTTTTCTGGGGGGCGGCACGGATGATCGACGTGCCTCATCTTCGATCTTCTGTGGATCTATGATTTTCGAGATGTGACAAGAAGGATCATGAGAGGATCAGTAGAGCCTTCGAGAACACCTGATACAAAGATATGGAGAGACGATTGAATCATGCTCATGCCCAAAAAGAGATGAGGGTTTTTCTTAGAACCAAAGCTTAAATTCTGATCCCTGGGAGGAATAGAGGGCCGTAATTACGCCTTGCTTCCTCTGGTTGAGCCCTCAGTGGTGGCGTTTCTCATAATGGAACTTCTTGCAGAACGCGGAAAAACGCTCGCGTGCGCCAGAAGAACCAGTATTGTTCCTGAAGTACTCCACTAACGCCCCGATCTGCTCGATAGTCTCGGGATGGAGCTCGTGCTCCATGAAACAGGCATCTTTGTCGGCGATCTCCTCAGGCACCTCGATGAGCATCAGGAAGGACTTGAGCGTATCGTGCCTGGACTTGATCACCCAGGCGACCTTCTTGCCTTTAGGTTTGAGGGTCACTCCTTCGTACTTCCGGTACTCGACCATACCCATCCGATCGAGTTTCTGGAACATCTCAACGACGCTTGAGGGGCTGACATCGAGTTCGCCGGCGACGTCTTTGGTCCTAGCATAGCCTTTCTCAAGGGAGATATTGAGAATGGCCTCGAGATAATCTTCAGCTTTTCTGGTGAGGGCGGTCACGCCCTGTACCTTTACCATGCTTCATCAAAAAGGTTGTTCAGGCTTCCTGCCTCTGGGTGAGGAGGAGCCAAGCGACGATAATCGTGAAGGGGAGAAGAATGATCGCTGGGGCGTACGGGGGTGCGAACCCGCCGATAAAACCTCCAACTGAGTTGAAGAATGCCTCGCTCTCCTCTCCTGCGGGAATACCGCTACAGATCATACCAAAGATGTCGCAGCCCGCGACCAGCCAGATCATGATTGCTCCCAGCACGGTAGTGGCGCGCTGGTCGAGGTCTCCGAGGCTGCGGGCGCCGGAGAGCATAAAGAGCCCGCCGAGGGCGACGACCAGGCCACCCCATGCCCAGCGGAAGAAATCGTCGCCAGTGATCTCAAGGATGCCGATACTGATCGGTCCTGTGCCGCCCGCCCAGACAAGGACGTCGGCAAGGCCGAGGATAAGTGCTGCCGCTCCGACGAGGGCGGCACCGATGGATGCGATAGTATATGATGTCTTCATTTATGCCAACCCCAGGAGGATACCGATTCCGTGGATCGCCCCGCCGTATACAAAGACGACGAGAGCTAGGGTTACAATGGCGGCCAGGAGTTGTTTCCAGCCTTCACGGAGCATGATCACAAAGGTGGCCACGCACGGGAAGTAGATGGAGATCAGGACGACCGCGGTGATCATCTGATACGGTGTCATGGCGATGGTAGAGAGCTGGGCGACCGCAAGATCCTTCCTGAGGAAGGCGGCGATGAGCGGTCCGACAGTCTCAGAGGGCACCCCGAACCAGGTGACGAAGATGGGCGCAAGGAGTTCTGAGAGTCCCTGGATCACGCCAGCGAGATACAGCACGTTGACGATGAGGATACCAAGCCAGACAAAGGGGACTGCCTCCTTGAGGTAACCTTTGGTCCGGTTCCAGAGTTTCTTCGCTACGTTCTCGCGGATCGGCCAGCGGTATGGCGGGACGTCGATGAGGATCTCGGGGTTGTCTCCAGGTATCAGGCGGTCGAGGATGAATCCGAAGACCGCAAAACCGATGACCAGATACAGGATAACCCATCCAAGCGACTCAGGGATGACGGCAAGCATGATCCCGAGCTGCGCCCCGCATGGGACGAAGATCGCAAGGAGCGTCATCATCAGGAATCGCTGTTTCTTCGTCTCCAGTACCCTAGTTGCGGTGACGGCCGGGACATTGCATCCGAGGCCCAGAATCGTCGGGACGATCGCATACCCGTGGAGCCCGATCTTGTGGAGGAAGGTGTCGGCGAGGACTGCGAGCCGCGGCAGATACCCTGAGTCCTCAAGGAGGGTCATGGTCAGGTAGAAGATGAACACTGCCGGTAGAACGACTCCCAAGGAAACAAAGAGCCCTGAGGTCAGGACACCGAAGGCCTCGAAACAGTTGTCAGCAAGTGGATCGCCGACGAAGAGGAAGTAGTGGATACTGTTTGGGTCAGGCCATGCGTTCTGGAGCCAAGGGAGCCAGTGGTTGTCGAAGAACTTAACCATGAAGCCGTCGGTAAGCAGGTCGGCGGCAAATGAGCAGAAGACGCTCCAGAAGGCATATAGGACGGCGAGCGCGACCGGGAGGCCAGTGAGCGGTTTGACGGTGAGGTCGCCGAGGGCGTCGCCAAGGCCGCGG
>JAQVHG010000086.1 GCA_028696365.1 Methanofollis sp. | reverse complement strand
ATGAGGGCTTCGGTGCCGGAGGCACCTGAAGCCCGTTGTCAGGTGATAGGAGAGGACTGCAGAACAGAAGATCAGATCCGCCTACGCCCATCCCCGCACCGGGGGACTCCGCCCCCGGTCCCCCGCGATGACGAATTGGTCGGGAATCGCTGTATTCAGATCAGATGAGGGTCGTCTGGTTTTGATCGGGGTGTGTGCCGTCCTCGATCAATCTTCATGACAAGGGGCTCAGGGGCCGCAAGGCCCACGGTCCCCGTCGAAGTGTGATTGGTCGGGGCTCGCTGAATTCAGATCAGGTGAGGGCCATCTAATTTGGATCAGGTGCTCGCCGTCCCTCGCCAATCTTCATGAAAAAGTGTGCGGCCATCTCGCACCGGGGGACTGCGCCCCCGGACCCCCGGCGGATGGCGATAGGCGGGGAACCGTTGAAGAGTGGATCAGGTGAGGGCCACCAATTTTTGATCGCCGGGATGCCGTCCCCATACAACCTTCATGATGAGGGGCTCGGGGGCCGACCGCTCACGGGCCCGTTGTGAGGCGATTGGGTGAGTATCGTCGACCGGTGGATCTGAGAAGTACCGCCCATTCTGATCAGCGTCCTCCCATCTCACATGCACGGGCAAAAAGAGAAGACATGGACCCTCTCACATCAAATCCAGTCCTCCAAAGAAACCATAAAACCAAACGAATATATCCTCCACCCTCCGCACTCTCATTATGTGGCAAAAGATCGTCGAAAAAGTGCGGGGGTTCCTCACAGACCCCGTAAAGACCTATCGAGACGCACGAACCGACGATCTCGGCACCGCCCTCACGTACTTCGGTGTCCTCCTCGCCGTCAACCTCGCCCTCCTCTGCCTTCTCGGCATCGTCGGACTCGGGCTGATGACCGGAGCGGGGACAGGGCTGATCATATTTGTTGCAATCTTTTCTGCGGTCTCCGGAGTGTTCGGCACGGTCATCCTCTTCGTCCTCGCCGCCCTCGTCCTCCACCTCTTCGTCCGCCTCCTCATCGGCGGGAACGGGATCGAGCAGACGGTCAAGGTCCTCGCCTACGCCGCCACCCCCGCCCTCCTCCTCGGCTGGGTCCCGCTCGTCGGCATCCTCGCATGGGTCTGGAGCCTGGGGCTTGCGATCGTCGGGGTCAGAGAACTCCACGAGACCTCGACCGGACGGGCGGCGGGCGCAGTCATCCTGGTGCCGGTCCTCGGCCTCGTCCTCTTCTTCATTGCCCTCTTCGTGGTGTTCAGCAATATCCCAGAGGGCCCCTCCTATCTGAGCACCCGTTACACCTACGACCTCTCCATCCAGACCCAGACGCCCATCGAGAACGTGACGTTCCTCCTCCCGGTCCCGACATACCACGACCGTCCGGCCATCGGTTCCGAACCGATCACTGATACATTCTATTCTGATCGTCTCCCAGAGAACGTCACGTCCACCCTTGTCCAGGTCGACGGCCGGTATTACCTGCGGCTGACCACTCCGTCCATGGACGCCGGGGACGAGATCTCTCTACACTACCAGAACCGCACGTCACTCGACAAGGAGGTCGACCCCGAGGCCGTGCCGCAGATGATCAACACCCTCCACCCCTTCGGCAACGAGTCGCTCTTCGCCCCTGCGCAGGGCCTCACGCCTGTCGGCGGCCTTGGTGCCCCAGGCGAAGGGAAGGCGCACGGGACCGATCCTGGTTTCTCCTACTCCTATACCATCCCCGTCTATGCGCACTACGAGAACGGGGTGCAGGTCGAGATCGCCTCCGATATCGAGGGAGTGAATAGTTGGGCAGAGTATTTCGACGCCTGGATGTCCAATTGGTATTCAGACCGCTACTCCCTCACCATCACCGGCGAACCCGAGGGCTGGACCTCCGCCGAGGGGACGGTGGTGGCGGGGGCGGGGGTCTACCGCGAGTGGCAGGTGGGGTCTCTTGAGGGCGGGGATGTGTGAGATGAGAGGGGGGGGGGACTGCTGAATTCAGATCAGGTGAGGGCCGTCTGGTTTTGATCGAGCGTGTGTGCTCTCGTACCAGTCTTCACAAGAAGTGTACGGCAGTCTCCGCGCCGGGGGCTCGCCGCCCCCGGACCCCGCCACATGATTGGCCACGACCCGCAGAGCATCTGAACAGATGAGCGCCACCCTTTCTGGATCGGCCCACCTGCCATACTCCGCCAATCTTCACAATAGGGGGACCAGGGGCGATTTATCAGGGGGTTTCCGACCGCCACCTGGTCTTCCTCAAACCTCCTACACCCAGGTGATCCTTCCTGGCGCAGGCCAGAGGACCGAGACCGAGAAGCCCGGGGTTACGGCAAGGACGGCGAGGACGAGGAGAGGAATGCCAAAGACCAGGACAAGTGCCAGGGCCGCCTCCCCTTTCGAAAACTCCTGGAGCTCCTGGAGCCCGAAATAGAGGATGACAAAAGACCAGAGGAACCCGACGAGGGCGACGCCCGGGATCCATCCGAGGAGCGCCGTCGGGGTCAGCCCGAGGATGACCACCTTGAAGGTGGTGCCGACCCCGCTCCGCCCGCCCAGCCCATAGACAAAGAGATGGAGCCAGAACCCCCCGAGACAGACGACCAGGACCGACGAGATCGCCACCGGGAGGAGGAGTTCGGGGGTGAACCTGGTCGTCATCGCGAGAAGGACGGTCATGAGCAAGTTGAAGAGGACGATCCCGAGGCCGTATACAAGGACCCTCCCTGCACTCATCGCTCTCACCTCCTGAAAAGCCCCGGCAGGATGGGTGAGTGTTCGTATCATCAGACGAAGATAGGATGTGCCATGCGTGGTCTGGTTCATTTTTATTCCTCACTCGAATGCAAGAATCGGGTTCCGAGGACCGGCAGTTCCTGCATCAATGTCGATCGATATAATTGAAAATATATATGTCAGTTGTGGTCGGGCTTTCAATCGATCAGAGGAGAATGAGACGAGATGATCACAAAGGTTAAGACTCAGGATCCCTGCCCTGATGATATCGAGGGCATACCGGCCCACCGTGGCGGCGGCCGATGCGGCTGGCGCATTTGTGCAGATTAAGATCTCATGAAGTGTTGATTCTCTATCGCGAGAGATTTACGCCAGTATGTGCACGCGTCCTGAACACACACCACGGACGAGGGAAGGCGACGGGAAAGGACACCGCAAGACCTGTGTCTGAAGCACCAGGGGCGGGGAAATTATGCCTACAGATCATCGCGATGGCGATGGGTCGGGGGCCGCTTAATTCAGATCAGGTGAGGGTCGCCTGGTTTTGATCGCGGGGAGGCCTCCCACGACCAATCTCCATGATGAGGGGACCGGGGGCCGTCTGGTTTTGATCGAGTGGGTGGTCTCTCATACCAGTCTTCATGAGACTTGTACGGTCATCTCGCCGGGGGACTGCACCCCTGGACCCCCGGTGGATGGCGATTGGTCGGGGGCCGCTGAAGATCGGATCAGGTGAGGGGTGTCTGGTTTTGATCGCGAGGACGCCGCCCACGACCAATCTTCATGATGAGGGGACCAGGGGCCGACAGGCCCACGGTCCCCATCGATGTGCGATTCATGGGGATCGCTGAAGATCGGATCCGGTGAGGGGTGTCTGGTTTTGATCGAGTGGGTGGTCTCTCGTATCAGTCTTCATGAGACGTGTATGGACATCTCGCCGGGGGACTCCGCCCCCGGGCCCCCGGCGGATGGCGATTGGTCGGGGACCGCTGTCCGTCGGACGGAGGGGCGGGGGGGTCGCCCATCTGATCAGGAGCATCCCGTCCCCCTCGTGGGGCGGTCAGAGAGACCGATGACAAAGAGAACCCCGGCGTCCCACCCCACCGAAAATTCTCCACCGGCTCCACCGGCATATCGCATCTTTCAAGAGTGTGGCGACCGATAGATTAGACGATGAAAACCGTGGTCATCTCCCCTGAGATCGCCACCTATGGCGCCATGCTCATCGGCGGGGTGGTGCGGGACGCCGGACACGAGGTCCGGCTCTCGACCGCTCTCGCCGCCGGCGACGCCGGGGCGGTGCTCCTCAGCCTGTACTCGACGCAACACCTCATGGACCCCCGCGTGAAGGAGTTCGTCGCCTCGGTGCGAGAGGCGGGGAAGCGCTGCTATGTCGGCGGCCCGGTCTCGGCCTACCCCGAGTACGTGCTCGGCGAACTCGCCCCCGACGCCGTGGTCGTGGGCGAAGGGGAGGAGACGGTGCCGCGCCTCCTCGAAGGCGGGGTCGGCCCCGACCTGCCAGGGATCGCCTACCTCGACGCAAGCGGTCGGACGGTGCTGACCCCGCCGGCCCCCCCGGCGCCGGTGCGGCACCGTCCGCTCCCCCTCATTCCCCCAACCATCGGACAGCAGTCGGTGCGGGGGGCGAACGTGTATATCGAGACCCACCGCGGCTGCACCGGGGCCTGCACCTTCTGCCAGGTCCCGCGGTTCTTCGGCCGGGAGATCAGGAGCCGCGACCTCGACGAGGTGCGGGCCGAAGTGCGGGCGTTCAAGGAGATGGGCGCCCGCCGGATCTCGGTCTCGGGCGGGACCGGGTCGCTATACGGCTACGACGGGACGACGATCAACAACGACGCCGTCATCGCCCTCCTCGAAGTGCTCGCCGAGGAGTTCGGGCCAAAGAACGTCTCGGCCCCTGACATCAGGGTGGACGCCCTCACCGACGAGGTGCTTGAGGCGATCAGGAAGTATACCATCGGCTGGCTCTTCTTCGGGTTCGAGTCGGGGAGCGACACGATCCTCAGGCAGATGGGCAAAGGGGTGAGCGTCGAGCAGATGCACGACGCGGTGGCGTGGTCGCGCCAGCACGGGCTCAAGGTCGCCGGGTGCTTCATCGTCGGCTACCCGACCGAGACTGTGGAAGACTACGAGGCGACGAAGGCGTTCATCGAGGAGGAGATGCTCGACGACGTCTTCATCTCGATTGCCGAACCGATCCCCAAGACGCCGCTCGCCGACCTCGTCCTGCGCACGCCGCACGAGAAAAATCCGGTCTATCTCCCGCACACCGGCGAGTACCACGCCCTCCACCTCACCGAGGCCGAGGCCCGCTACTTCGACCTCTCGATGCATGCCGACATGTACAAGCCCCTCCTCCATGTGGTCACCGACGAGGTCTTCAATGTCTATCTCGCTGAGGCGAAGACGCAGGGCGAGGACGTCCGGCGGGCGACGGGGTTGATCGAGAACTACGACGGGGGAAAGAGGGCCTGAAGGAACGAACGTCGGCACGTTTGAAAGAGTCAGCGCGAGATTAGAGGGACGATTCTACAATTTGGGGCGGCACACCCGATCATCACGCCTTCCCACACCTTCACGCCGGAGGCGCCGCCCCCGGACCCCCCGCCACACGAAAAGGTCGAGGACGGCAGCACTCTCGTCACAGGTGCCCATGATGCCTTCCCGACCCTATCTTCCTCCTGGAGGCCCGGGGGCAGCGCCCCCGGTGGGAGGGAGTGGGAAGGCGGATGACACGCATTCTCCCCACGACAAGTGAGGGCTTCTACAAAGCCAAAAAAAGATGATTTCTCCAGAGCCTAAAATTCATATCTTCTACTTCATCGCTGAATCTCACATCAGGTACTGTCAGAGATCCGCCGCTGGGACTCCAGATCGTGATCCCAACTACCTCGACACACATTTCCGAAATAAAGATTCTCAAAGGATATAGATCAAATTTTAATCCGTTGAAAACACCCTATTAGAGACATGGAATCTTCTCAGCACAGGGCCCATTCGCATGTGCCGGACAGATGGACCGCCACACATCCTCTCGATGAAGAGTACCTGGAGTGTCCAGACATAGCGATGGAGATGATGGGCTAATGCCCGGGATCACCACCTTCCAGAATCCCAAATTCTTTCTTAAAGAGATCCTCCAGAAAATAGACGGATGCAAGATCCAACTCCCCGATTTCCAGCGTGGATGGATCTGGGACGACTCCCGGATCTGCAGCCTTCTCGCAAGCGTCTCGCTCTCGTTTCCAATCGGCGCAGTGATGATGCTTCAGACCGGGAATCCTGGAGTTCGATTCAAAATAAGGCCATTTGAAGGGGTTACGGAAAATGAATGGGTCGAGGTCGAACCTGAACTGTTGGTGCTCGACGGCCAGCAGCGACTGACAGCCCTCTATCAGGCGCTCATCAAGACGGGGCCTTCCAACACCAAAAACTCAAATAACAAACCTATTAACCGGTATTATTACCTGGACATCGAGCGGTGCCTCGACCCTGAGGCAGACCGCGACGAGTGTGTCAGGAGTATCCCGGAAGACAAGATTGTCAGGAACTTCAGAGGCGAGGTCATGGAAGATTACTCCACCCCTGAAAAAGAGTATGCGGCAGGCCTCTTCCCGGTCAATCAGATATTTGAAAGTTTAAATTGGATGAATGGATACCAGAAGTACTGGCACCAGGACGGGGAGAAGAATGAGATCTTCTTCCGCTTCCATAATGAGGTCATCCAGCACTTTGAGCAGTACCAACTCCCTGTCATCGAGATGAACAATGAAACCCCAAAGGAAGCGGTATGTCTCGTCTTCGAAAAGGTGAACACCGGTGGAGTGTCGTTGACAGTCTTTGAACTGCTGACCGCAACTTTCGCCGCGGACAACTTCTCACTCCGCGACGACTGGGAGAAGGTCAGGAGTCAATTTGCGTCAAAAAAGGTGCTGGAAAATATCAAGAGCGACGATTTTCTCCAGGTGATCACACTGCTGGCGACGATGCAAAGGCGCCGGAAATTTGAGGGGGCCAGGTCGGGACCAGAGCGTGCCCCGGCGATCAGCTGCAAACGCAAGGACATTCTCAAGCTTGAACTGAGTGACTACCAGGCACACCGGGACGAGGCCGTGGCTGGATTTTTGCAGGCGGCAAAATTCCTGCGGATGCAGTGGATTTATTCCGCACGTGACCTCCCCTACCAGACCCAGATCATCCCGCTGGCCGCCACTTTTGCCATCCTCAAAGACAAGGCCGAGAACGATACAGTGCGGCAGAAACTCTCGCGTTGGTACTGGTGCGGGGTCTTTGGCGAACTCTACGGGAGTTCAGTCGAGAGCAGGTTTGCAAAGGATGTCCCAGAACTAGTGAGATGGGTACTCGAAGGTGCAGACGAACCGACAACAGTGCATGACGCTTCGTTTGCCAGGTCACGCCTCGAAGAACTGAAGACCCGACGGAGTGCAGCCTACAAAGGTATCTTCGCCCTGATGATGAGAGAAGGATGTATGGACTTCAGGTCTGGCCAACCGATCGATGTCACCACCTACTATGATGAGAGCGTCGATATCCACCATATATTCCCAAAAAGATGGTGCAAGGACCATCCTGACCATGAACATCCAGGTGGGTATCAGAACGCGGTCGACTCCATCATCAACAAGACTCCGATCTCAGCCTGCACAAACCGGAAGATCGGCAGGAAGACTCCAAGCGTGTATCTTGAGGAGATCGAGCGGAAGGAGCAGATCGAACCTGGCCGTCTAGACGAGATCCTCAGGTCACATGTCATCGATCCCGCCGCGCTCCGCACCGACGACTTCAGGTCTTTCTATGAGCACCGGTGCGAGGAGATCATCCGCAGGATCGAGGCAGCGATGGGGAAATCTGTGATCAGGGAAGAGGAAGAACAGAGGTGAGACATCCATCTCCAACACACTCATCGTGCGCGAGAGCGACTGAGGGACCATGACCACACTCACCGTACTCAGAACCGACATCACGACTCTCGACGCCGACGTGATCGTGAACGCCGCGAACACCTCGCTCCTCGGCGGGGGCGGGGTGGACGGCGCCATCCACCGGGCCGCCGGGCCAGGACTCGACGAGGAGTGCCGGGCGCCCCGGCGCACGGACGATCGCCTTCCCCGCGATCTCGACCGGGGCCTACGGGGTCCCGGCAGAACATGCGGCACAGATCGCGGTCCGGACAGTGCGGGCCTTTCTGGCGGCGCACCCCGACGCCCCTGAGAGAGTCAGGGATAAACGTCGCCGCCGGACACACTCCTCCTTTTTCCCTATCAGTACCCCTCATCCCGGCCCTGCCGGTATTCGCGCGATCCTTTCGCTATCCTTCGGCTGCACTCTCGTTCCCGTACCCGGACGTTTCCAGCTCATTCCGCAACACGAGAGCGACGATCGCAGGCATGACGACGATGCCGCCGACGAGCGAGAAGAAGATCGTGATCACCGTCGTCTGGCCGAATCCTGAGACAAGAGAAAACGAAGATGCAAGCATGGCCGAGAACCCGAACAGTGTCGTCAGTCCCGATATGGTGATGGGAGTCCCGATTTTCGTCACACCTTCACCGATGGCCTCGTAGAGATCCATGCCTTTCTCGAATTCTTCCTTGCATCGTTCGAGCATCAGAACCGTATACTCCATCGCAAGGCCGATGGTCATCGAACCGAGGCACGCCGTGAGCGGCGTGTATGCGATGTCGAAGGCGTACATGATCAGGTCGTTCCATC
>JAQVHG010000085.1 GCA_028696365.1 Methanofollis sp. | reverse complement strand
CAGCGAAGATGATCTCTCCGCTCTTCCGCGTAGAACTGTTGGACTTCTCACCCTTACGCTTCCCGATCAGACTGGGGGGGGCCTGATATCTAGTAGTGGCGATAATATAGTCAGACCCGTGCCGACGCTCGCGCTTAAGTGTGCCGTCAGTCTGCATGATAAGGTCCATATCTCCCTCATCCTCTTCCTCCTGAGGTGCTGACGATTCTATCACAGGTGCCTGTACCGGATCCGGTTTTTCCTTCTCATCAGACACTTCGTCCACTATTACTTCATGCCTCGCCTTCTCAGCGGCTTTGGTCTTTGACTCAAAGGTGTGTTCGATCTTCATCGTGACCGTCTTAAGATCAAGCATCTCCTCGGTCAACCCCTTGACCAAGGCCTCAAGATCCCTCACACGCTGCTCAAGTCGGTAGATCCGCTCATCTCCCTCGTTGATAAAGGTCTTCTCCACGCCCTGCATAGAGTCCATCTCCCGCTCCCTCTCTTCAAGTTGATGCTCAAGAAATTTCACTTTTGCATCTTTTTTGAGCATATCTTCCCTCGAAATAAAGATGATTCTATTGACCTATAATCCTTGTGCTCTTATCCTACGGTATTCCTGCGGCGAATCGGGGTTAAAGACGCGAAAGACATTCCCCAGGTAGATCATCTCTCCTCCCGGGGGAACACAACCTCATTCGATGACTCATGTCTTGGCTTTGTAGAATCTGACATAAACCCCTGGACTCACGCCAAGCATCTGAAGGGTACTGTGGGATACTATGTGCGTGTCGCCCCCAGAGTGTCTCCATCAGCGGGGGGCTCTAGCGCGAGACTGCGGTGAAAATTCTATGATGAGGACGGACGATCATTCTGAAATTGGATCCCTGTACTTTTCATATCAATCATAGAGGGCCCCATGGATGGAAAATCCCCATGCAAGGAAAGATGTTCTCTGACTCCTCTCGGTGGCGGGGGGACAGGACGGCACACACACCGCAGAGATAACTGTCCTGAGGGATTCTACAAAGCCCAAAGAAAATCTTCTCCACACCCCTGAAACCAGAAAGGATCCAATTTTCTCTGCGCATCTCGCACCAGAATCTGATCCCAACACACCTCACAAAACCACGCCATCTTCCCCCTCCTGTCCACTGCATCCCAAAGACCACCGGACGAAGACATAATACCTATTCAATACAACATTCCTGTACATGTCTAGTCTTGCCAATACCGATCCCGAAATCGCAGCACTCATCGAAAAAGAGCGCCTGCGGCAGACAAACGGGCTTGAACTGATCGCATCTGAAAATGTTGTCTCCAAGGCAGTCCTCGAGACCGCGGGCTCGATCCTGACTAACAAATATGCAGAAGGCTACCCCGGCAAGCGCTACTACGGGGGGTGCGAGTACTACGACATCATCGAGAACCTCGCAAAAGACCGTCTGTGCACGCTCTTCGGTGCGGAGCACGCCAATGTCCAGGCCCACTCGGGCTCTGGCGCCAACATGGCCATCTACTTCTCCACCATCAAGTATGGCGACAAGATCATGTCCATGAAACTCTCCGAAGGCGGCCACCTCTCCCATGGATCGCCGGTGAGTTTCTCAGGCAAGATGTACAATGTTGTCCAGTACGGCGTCGACCACGAGACCGAGGTCCTCGACTACGCCGCTCTCGCCGAGATGGCCAAGAAAGAGAAGCCCCAGATGATCGTCTGCGGCGCCTCGGCCTACCCACGCGAGATCGACTTCAAGGCCTTTGGCGAGATCGCCGAAGATGTTGGGGCATACTGCGTGGCCGACATCGCCCACATCGCCGGACTTGTCGCCACCGGGCTCCACAACTCACCGGTCGACGTCCTCCCCTTCACCACGACGACCACTCACAAGACCCTCCGTGGTCCTCGCGGCGGTGCGATCATGTGCCGTGAAGAATTCGGGCAGGCCATCGACAAGGCTGTCTTCCCAGGTCTGCAGGGCGGGCCGCTGATGCACATCATCGCCGCCAAGGCGGTCTGCTTCAAGGAAGCCTCGACCCAGTCATACAAAGACTACTGCAAGCAGGTCGTCGCCAATGCACGGACTCTCGCCGCTACTCTTGACAGCGAAGGGTTCCGCCTCGTCTCAGGCGGCACCGACAACCACCTGATGCTCCTCGACCTCTCTGACAAGGGGCTCACCGGACTCGATGCCGAGAATGCTCTCCACGACGCCGGCATCACCGTCAACAAGAACACCATCCCACGCGAGACCCTCTCTCCCTTCGTAACGAGCGGTCTGCGGATCGGTACCCCGGCAGTCACCTCACGGGGCATGAAAGAAGAGGAGATGAAGAGCATCGGGCACTTCATCGCCACCGTCCTCAACGACATCGAGAACAAGGAGAAGATTGCAGACGTGAAGACCGAGGTCAAAGCGCTCGCGAGCAAGTTCTCCATCTACGCGGTAACAGAATGATACTCAACGGCAAAATCCTCTCTGAAAAGAGGCTCGAACTCCTCACAGAAGAGATCAAGGAATCGGGCATCCGTCCCTGCCTCGCCACCGTGCTGGTAGGGGACGACCCCGCCTCCCATATGTACGTCAGGATGAAACACAAGGCCTGCGAAAAGGTCGGGATCACCTCGGTCGGTGCTGAACTCCCCGTCGAGGCGACGACGGCAGAGGTACTCGCCGCCGTAGAAAAGTTCAACAAGGACCCAAAGGTCTCTGGGATCCTGGTCCAACTCCCCCTCCCGCCGCAGGTCGACACCCAGGCAGTGATCGACGCCGTCTCTCCTGAAAAGGACGTGGACGGGTTCCACCCGACCAGCATCGGTCGTCTGTATTCTGGGCATCCAAAATTGGTCCCCTGCACCCCCCAGGGGATCATGACAATGCTCGCTGAGCACGGGATCGAGCTCGCTGGCAAGAACGCCGTCGTCGTCGGGCGGAGCGTGGATGTCGGACGGCCGATGGCTGCCCTGCTCCTCAACGCCGATGCGACCGTGACGATCTGCCACTCCAAGACCCAGAACCTCCCTGCGATCATGCAGCAGGCCGACATCCTTGTCTCAGGGATCGGCAAGGCTAGATTTGTAACCCCTGAGATGGTCAAAGAGGGCGCCGTGGTCATCGACGTCGGGATCAACCACGACGAGAATGGCAAACTCTGTGGAGATGTAGACTTCGACGCGGTGGTCGAGAAGGCGTCGGCCATCACCCCGGTACCCGGCGGTGTCGGGCCGATGACCATCGCCACCCTGATGGAGAATACTCTCAAGGCGGCACAGGCGATGTCATGCAACCCTGCACAGTAAACAGAATGCAGGTCGGGGGCGGGGCACCGGTCCGCCTGATGGGCGTGATCAACTGCAGCCCCGAATCTTTTTTTTCCGGTTCATATGTACCTGAAGAGACAGTGCGAGAACGCGCCTTCCAGATGATCGATACAGGCGCCGACCTCATCGATCTGGGGGCGCGGTCCACGGCCCCTCACTCGGTCCCGATCACCATCGAGGAGGAGGTCGATCGGATCACCGCGGCCCTCTCAGCTCTCGACGGTTCAGGGATCACCATCTCAGTGGACACCATGTACCCAGAGGTGCTGGAGGCCTGCCTGCGCCACGACGTCCATGTGATCAACGACATCAGCGGGCTTTCAAACCCCAAGTACGCCGGGATCGCCGCCGACTCAGGCCTCCCGGTCATCGGGATGGCGGCACAGAAACTTCCCGGCGACCCGCGCGGGACCGAGGAGACCCTTGCGGTCCTCAAAGATGTTGTCGTGCGGGCCGAGAAGGCCGGGATCGCCGACCTCATCCTCGACCCGGCCGTCGGGAACTGGACCCCTGAACGGACCTTTGCCGACGACTGGGACCTCTGCCGGCACTTCGGCCGTTTCCAGGAACTTGGATACCCGGTCCTGATCGCAATCTCAAGAAAGTCCTATCTCGGCGGCCTCATCGACAGGCCCTCTGAGGAACGGCTGGCCGCCACCCTCGCGGTCACGACCAGGCTCCTGCCACACGCCGACATGGTCAGGGCCCATGACGTCGCCGCCACGAGGGATGTCATCCTGGTGGTCAGGGAGATGGAGAAAGAGTTATGAGCCGATGGTATGCGGTGTATGCCCTGGAGACCGGCATGGTCCTGGACGGCGACGACATCGGGGAGAAGGTGATCGCAGCCGCAGAGGCCGCGCCATGCGAGGGGATCAAGGACGGCGACATCATCCTGCTCGCCGAGACCGCGGTGGCGACGGCCGAAGGACGGGTAGTCAGTCTCGACGAGGTCGTCCCCTCTGAGGAGGCGCGCCAGCTCGCCGCGCGCTATGCCATCGACCCGGCGATCACTGAGGTGGTCCTCCAGGAGAGCGATCGAGTGGTCGGCGGCATCCCTGGGTTCCTGCTCACCCTCAAGAACGGCACGCTCCTTCCGAACGCCGGCACGGACCACTCAAATACCCCAAAGGGGACGGTCGTACCTCTGCCCCTCGACCCTGATGCTTCGGCAGGAAAGGTGAGGGCGGCGGTGCACACCCGCCTCGGTGTCAACGTGGGGGTGCTCGTCATCGACTCGCGCACCCACGCGATGCGACTTGGGTGCAGCGGCGTCGCCATCGGGTGCGCGGGGCTCTCGGCCGTCGTCGACGAGACTGGCCGGCGCGACCTCTTCGGGCGCGAGCTCGAGGTTACCAAGCGCGCGGTCGGCGACTGTCTGGCCTCGGCCGCCGAACTCCTGATGGGCGAGGCTGACGAGTGCGTCCCGGCCGTGCTGGTGCGCGGCACGGGTATCGAACTCAACGAAGAATATGGGATCCCTTCGATCGATGCGTCAGAGTGTCTCTTTATGGGCGCGGCGCTCCACGCCGACCCTGCCGCGTTCGATGGAAAGGGCAAATCCGAGTGACTCGAGGCACCTGCAGGCGGCTGAATCCCGGCCGTGGATCAGAACCTCAACCAGATCCTCTTTTTCGTCGACGTCGGTGTGAAGCCTGAACGAGTCGGTGACCTCGCATGTCAGTCCCGCTTCGGCGGCGATCGCCATGTGTTTGCAGAAACTTGCGCCATAGTAGTTGACATGGTACCTGGAGGGCTCTTTCACGAATATCGCGTTCGTCCCCCCACCGAGGCCAGGGGCGATCGCCATCTGGGCATCGGTCTCGACCATCCTCCTGACCGCCTCAGGGGTGGCGAGGGGGAGGTCTGCCATGATGATGAGGACCGGCCCTTGCGCTTGTGCAAGCACACGGTTTAATGAGTCATCGAGGCCTGCAGGATCCTCAACAACCCTGGCAGCCGGGTGTTCAAAGGGGCTGGTGCTGATGAGTGTGGGGGCGCACCCCGCCGCACGGACGGCGCCGAGGACGTCCGAGAGCATGGCTTGGGCGAACGCCTCCCGCTCGGCCTGCTCCATGACACAGGAGAGGCGGGTCTTGGGGTTTTTCGGCTTGAATGGAATGATCGCGTCTATGGCCATTTCAGAGAGAGTTGGCCAGATAGATGCAAAAAGCAATCGGAATGGGATTCCCCGGAAACCCGGGTCGGTCTCATACCGTCCTGGGGAAGCGGGGACCTGAACCCCTAAAGAGAACTGAACTTCAGAACCCTCGACTCCGCCTTCCCACATCGATCGCGCCGAGGAGGCACAATAGACGATAGACGAACATGACATGACGAGTGCGTTGCCGTCCGCGACCACTCGTATCGCAGCACACCACTCCATAGAGAGAGACGTCCAGCAGGTCTCTCCACATCTGATCAAGAGAGGCATCTGTCATCAGATATTTCCATGGGCACCACCTATTCGCGAAGGTTACAAGAAGGTAGAAGGGGAATGGTACCTGCATGCACCGCAGGGTGATCACCTATTCACGCAACGTCTTCCTTCCCCTCACCAACGTCTGCCAGAACGCCTGCGCCTACTGCTGTTTCAGGCAGGCGGTAGGAGAGAGATGCGTGCTGCCGCCCGAAGAGGCACACCGGACCATCGACGTCGGCGCCCGCCTCGGGTGCACTGAAGCCCTCTTCACCTTCGGGGAACGCCCCGGGGAAGTGCCAGGGTTCTCCGACCACCTTGCCGCGCTCGGCTATGCCGATATTTTAGACTATTGTTACGACCTCTGCCTGTACGCCATCAAGGCCGGGGTGCTGCCGCACACCAACGCGGGCATCCTCACCTCTGCAGAACTCGAACGTTTCAAGGAGGTGAATGCAAGCATGGGACTGATGCTTGAGACGACCGCGAAACTCCAGGCCCACCGCAACTCGCCAGGAAAGGATCCTGCAGTGCGGATCGAGATGATCGAGGAGGCGGGCAAGCTCAGGATCCCGTTCACCACCGGTCTGCTCATCGGGATCGGCGAGACTCCGGCCGACCGCGAGGAGTCGCTCGAGGTGATCGCCGATATCCAAAGGCGGTACGGGCATATCCAGGAGGTCATCATCCAGAACTTCTGCCCGAAAGAGGGGACAGAGATGGGAGGCGCCGCCCCGACATCGACTGAGGAGATGGCCGAGACGATCGCCCTTGCCCGTGAGATCCTCCCCAAGGAGGTCACCGTTCAGATCCCCCCGAACCTTGCCGATGCAGAGACGCTCATCAGATGCGGGGTCGACGACCTCGGCGGGGTCTCGCCGCTCACCATCGACTATGTCAACCCTGAACGCCCCTGGCCCCAGATCAAGAGGCTTAGGAAGATCGTCGGTGATGCAGACCTGCGCGAACGGCTCTGTATCTATCCAAGGTTCATCGAAATGGGATGGTATTCAGATACCATCGCCCCACTTATCCACACACTCCAGAGAGAAATTGAGGAGAGGTCATTGTGACAGAACAGGAACCCATCTATTGCGGAAAGGCGAAGTCCGTCTTCCGCTCTGAAAACCCTGACGAACTGATCGTAAAGTTCAGGGACGACATCACCGCATTCGACGGTGCAAAGAAGGACGAACTCTCTTCCAAGGGAGTGTACAATGCCAGGGTCTCGGCGTACTTCTTCAGGTACCTGGAGGAGCACGGGATCAAGACACACTTTGTGAGGATGGAGGACGAGCGGACGATGATCGTCAGGCCGCTGAAGATGATCCCGGTCGAGGTGATCGTCCGCAACATCGCCGCTGGCTCGCTGGTGCGCAACTATCCTTTCGAGGAAGGCGCGCCCCTCAACCCGGCGGTGGTCGTTCTGGACTACAAGGATGACAAGCGGCACGACCCGATGATCAACGACGAGATCATCGTGGCGCTCGGTTTTATGACATTAGAGGAGATCGAGGCAGTGAAGCAGACGGCCCTGATAATCAACGACCTGCTCAAGGCGCAGGTCGATGCGATCGGACTCGACCTCGTCGACTTCAAACTCGAGTTCGGTCGGCACGGCGACGAGATCCTGCTGGGAGACGAGATCTCGATGGACTCGATGCGTCTGTGGGACAAACAGACCCATGCCTCAATGGACAAGGACGTCTACCGCTTTGACAAGGGTGACGTGATGGCCACCTATGCCGAGGTGGCCAAGAGACTCATCGGGGAGGAGTAAAGAATGAAATTCACTGCAAAGGTCACGATCGGACTCAAGGAAGGGATGCTCGATCCCGAAGCGCGTGCAATCCAGCACGCCCTCGCCAACATCGGGTTTGCGACCGAAGGGCTCTCGACGGCACGGGTCTTCACCATCACCCTGGAGGCTGAGGACAGGGCGGCCGCAGATGCAGAGGTCGGGCAGATGTGCGAGCGGCTCCTCGCCAACCCGGTCATCCACCGCTACGAGGTCGAGGTACTGGCATGAAGTTCGCGGTGGTCCAGTTCGGGGGGAGCAACTGCGACCGCGACGTCCAGTACGTCATTTCCGAGGTCTGCGGGGTCGACTGCGATCTTGTCTGGTACAAGGAAGGACTCAAAGAGGACTACGACGCGGTCGTCCTCCCTGGCGGGTTCAGTTACGGTGACTATCTCAGGGCAGGAGCGATCGCCGCACGGACCGGGATCATGGACGCGGTGATCAGGCATGCGCAGGCCGGTGGACTGGTCCTCGGGATCTGCAATGGTGCCCAGATTGGGGCGGAGAGCGGGATGGTGCCTGGCATCTTCACAATGAATGCCAGCCCGACCTTCATCTGCAAACCGGTCTACCTGCGGGTCGAGGAGAACACCTCGCCGTTCACCAGGCTCTTTAAAAAGGGCGAGGTGATTAGAATCCCGATCGCCCATAAGGAAGGGCGTTATGTCGCCTCTCCAGAAGAGCTCACACGGCTCAACGCCGAGGGACAGGTCGCGTTCCGTTTCTGCAACGAGCAGGGGGAGGTAACTCCGGCTGTGAACCCGAATGGCGCCGCGGAGAACATCACCGGTGTCCTCGGCGGGCCTGCCCGCAATATCCTCTGCATGATGCCCCATCCTGAACGGGCTTCGGAAGAGGTGCTCGGATCGGCCGACGGGAAGAAGGTCTTCCTCGGGATGATCAAGAGCATCGAAGAGCGCGAGTAAGCGGAAAATTTTGAAATTCTTTTTTTGGGGAC
>JAQVHG010000084.1 GCA_028696365.1 Methanofollis sp. | reverse complement strand
AGAAGGCGGAGAGGACGATCTCGCCCTGCATCTCCACAAACCCCATATCCAGGAGCACCCTCTTCACCTCGTCGATGATCCGCTGGTACGGATGGACCTTGCCGGGGTACTCCCGCTTTGGCGGGGTTTCAAGGCTGTACCGCCTGAGGTGTGCCTCGCGCCACGACCCGGTGAGGATCTGCTCCCTGGTGAGCGTCCCGGTCTCCTCGACCAGGTCGAGCCCGGCCTCGACAAGGGCCCGGCCCTCCTGGGTGATCACGATGCGGTACGAGACCGCCTCGTGCTCCTCGACGAGGTTGCGCTTGAGCAGGTCGGGGATGCCGGGCATCCCATCCTTCGGGTCGGCGAGGGCGGTCTCGTCCTCACCTGCCGGAGCCTCGCCGGTCTTTTCGGCGACGCCCCTCGTGATCGTGACCCAGCCTTTCTTCCTGAGCCACCCGATCCCGATACGCGAGAGCGGGTGGGCCTGGAGGTCTTTCATCGGGATCGCGTCCCCGAAACTCTCGTAGAGTTGCCGCTCTGGAAGGCCGTGCTCCTTGTAGTCCTCGCCCTCAGGGGTGAGGGTATAGGTCGTTGTGCTCACCCGCTCGACCGCGGCAAGCCCGTGCTCGGCGCAGAGGTTCGCATACTGGACGGCCGCCGCCTCGGTTGTCTGCAAGGCCGCCGCCAGATCCCCGGCCCCGGCCTCGCCGAGCGGGGCAAGGGCGACGAGGAGTTTTTTCTCATTCAAGGTGAGGTCAGCCATTCTATCCTTCCACCAGATGTGCTGTTTCGTCCATCTTTTCCCTGAAGTCTTTCAGGAACTCTTTTGTCCGCGCAAGCGTCTCCTTCTTGCAGGTGCCGCACATCAGTTCGCCCTCCCGGCACTTGCGGCAGATCTCGACGAGTTCCTCGTCGTCAGGGGTCATATGATACAGGTTGAGAAGATAGACCGGACACTTCTCGGGTTCGCCCCCGAGTTTCTTCTGCTCCTCAAGGGTCATCCGCCCGCCGGTAAGCGCCCCCATCACCTTCTTCTTGAGGTCCTTGTCATTCTCCCAGAAGGAGATGAAACTCTCAGGGACGCTCGAAGACATCTTGCCCCCCTGGAGACCTGGCATGAAGGTGTGATAGGTCGCGGACGGCAGGAAGAACCCAAAGCCGCCGTGCGCCCTCTCGATCCCGCGCACCCTCTCCTCGACCTCGGGAAGGGCGGCGCCAGGGATGTCCACATGTGCCTCGTAGCGCTTCGAGCCTGGATAGGCGGCATTGACAGCGTCGATCGCAGCCTCGGGGGCGTTCTTCCCGCGGACGCTGACGTGTCCGTCCCGCTGCTCGACAGTGAAGAGGCGGAGTTTGTGGGCGACGTCGCGCGTCAGTCTTATGTGGGGGTCCTGGTCGATCCCGACCGGCACGACCGTCGGGGCCGGGCCGCCGTCGAGTTGCGGGTACAGGATGTCGCCGACCTGGGTGGCGACGCTCATCGCATGGGCAAGGGCCGTATCCTGGGTGAAGCCGTAGATCGCCGAGAGCTCGGAGAAGTTGATCCTGGTCGCGGCCTCGAAGGCGAGGTCCTTGAGGGCGTTGTTCTCGCTCTGATAGTAGGTGTGCCCCTCGTAACCAAGCGCATACAGGCATGAGAGATATTCGCGCCCGTACTCCTTGCACTGCCGCCAGGAGAGAGCCCGCACCGCGTGAGCCTCGCGGTCGGCGACGCCGATGTAGCCGGTGCCGCCCTGGGCGACGTGCCAGGCCACCTCTTTCATCACCATCAGGTGGCCAAGGTGCGGGTGGCCTGAGGGCATGAACCCGGTCATCACGTTGAAATGCTTCTTCTCCCTGATCGCCTCTGCGATCAGCCCATAGTCCCGGTGACCCACGACGACCCCCCTGCGCATGAAGGAGGGGACGGTCACAAGACCGCCGGTCACATCCTCAATCGGTTCGATGCCAAACTCGGAAAAGAGTTTTCCAACATCAATCGACTGGTCGCTTGCCCATGGATTGATCCCCTGTGTCATGTCGATTCTCACATTTTTATTCGTGCAAACTCGATATACCTGATATCGTTGTTATGTACACAACCAAACAACATCTTCTTTTTGACACTGTGTGACAGGCGGACTGATCGAGAGATCGCCGCCATGGTGAGTGTCGTCCCGGCCGGGACGGCGTGAGCGAGCATTAGGGAGTGCTTGACCCCGCCGCCATAGACCCTGAAGTGGTGCCCAAACTTGTACCCAGTCTTGGGGGCATAGCCGCGCCGGCGGAGGTCGGTGTAGAGCGCGGTCTTTTCGGTGATCTCACTATCCGCCTCGGCGGCGATGGCATGATAGGCCTCGCGGGAGAGGGGAGTGCCCTTCTCAGTGAGCGCAAGTCTCCCCTCGTCCATGAGATAGAGCACCTCGGCTGGGGAGAGCATCATCCGCTCCTGGTCGAGGGGTTTGCCATAACCCTCCGCGTCAAGCCATGGAGCGTCGTCGGCCCTGACCAATGCGACCGGGCCAAAGGCCTCGCCACTGGCCGTCTCTTTCCCAGCCGGAGTCTTGTCATCAGGTCCGGCGATATGGTCGACCTTCACCTCATAGTAGGTGAGTTCGCCCTCGTCGTCGACGGCGGCGATGAGGTAGGTTTTTCGCATATTCCCCGCGGTCTCCACCTCGGCGGTGACGCGGGCAAAGTCGACGAGGTCGCGCTCGGCAAGCACCCGCACCAAGTAATAGGACTGTCCTTTGCCAGGACGCTCGCCACGCCGAAAGACCCTAAAGTCATGCGGCCCGGTCTGGAGAGCGTAGCCCCGTTCCCGCAGGTCGCGGTAGACAAGGTATCGCCTGAAGAAGACCGGGTCCTCTGAGAGTTCCTGCAGGAGCCTCTCGAAGTCGTAGCCGGGCAGTTCGATCCGCCTGCGCACCAGGAGGTAGAGCCCCTCCTCTGGAGCGAGGCGGAGTTTCCCCTTGCCAGGCCGGCCGTAGCCCCCGCTCTCATAGAGAGAGAGCCCGTCCTGCCCGAGCCAGAGCCAGGTACCGTCAAATCTCGCCTTCACGTAAGGAGAGTACTGGGGGGGCAGGGGTTAAATAGGATAGGGAATTGCCAGACCGCGGACAGGCGTCTTTTTTCTCCGACCGGCAGGTGGATATACCAGGTGGGCGCGGCCGCGGCAGGCGGGTCGGCGAAAAATCCCCCTGCCCTCTCCTCTTGCATGCCACACAATTCTCGTGATATATTAATCTGATCATATCGTTAAAATTTCCATATTCCATGATTCTGCCATAAATCCTCGGTCTTGCCGGGCCGACTCCCATGCCGCCACCCCACCACCTTTATATCCCACAGGTCAACCGCGATCCAAGGGAAGATCATCCATGAACTTGAGACTACCTGACCTGAAGACCAGATATATCATGGTCATCGGCCTCGTCATCTGCTCCCCAGTGCTCTTTACTTATATGGCATGGGAGGGGCAGACCAGTTCCACCACCACCCTTGCCATCGAAGGGGCGCCTGAGGGCGTGGTCTTCATCGCCGACCCGCACTTGAAGGAAGAGAACCTCGACCATGTGAGAGGGATGATCCAGGAGATCAATGCCATGCACCCCTCGGTCGTGCTCATCGGCGGGGACTTTGTCTATGGCGAGGAACCTGACCTCTCCCTCCAGCAGGTCTGGCGGGAGGTCGACGCCCCGGTCTATGCCATCCTCGGCAACCACGATTATAAGTCAGGGGTGAGCACGGTCAGCGGCCTGCAGAAGGTGCTAGCAATCTCAGGGACCGACCGGAGCGTAGACGGATACGATATGAGCATGCTCAGGGACGAGACCACCGATACCAAACTTGCCGACGACCTGACCGCAGAACTCGAGAGTGCCGGAGTCCATGTGTTGCGAAACGAGTATGTGGACCTCGATGTCGACGGCACCCCCCTGCGGATCGTCGGCGTCGACGACGGGTGGGCCGGGATGGCCGACCCCCCCGAGGTGCCTGAAACCGACGCCTTCACCATCTACCTGATCCATGAGCCCGAGTGTCGGGCAGACTGGGACGCCGACCTCATCCTCGCGGGCCACACCCATGGCGGTCAGGTCATGATCCCGGGTGTAAAGGAGTTGAACGACGCCGGATATCTGGAACTTTCAGGACTCTTCCAGAAGGGCGAGACCCCAGTCTATATCAGCCGCGGGATCGGGACCTCGAACCTGCAGACCGACCTGCGCCTGAACAACCCCCCCGAGATCGTGATGATCGCCCCCTCGCCGACGGGGATGGAAGTGAAGGCAGGGTAAAATCGTTGACCAAGGGAGGGAGTGATGATGCTCTCTTCGAGATCTCTTTTTTCAGTTTTGTAGAATCCCTCTGGATAACTCTCTCAGGTGAAGGGCATGCCACTGACACGATAAGGTCAAGGACAGCAATCCCCCCGTCATGGTCATTGATTCTGCCTTCCCGGCTCGAAGATGTGGAAAGCAGAAGAACCACGCTCGCACCCATAACGAGAGCATATCCCAAAACACTCTTAGTGAACATCTCCTTGAACCAAAGCACTTCCTTCTAGGGATTCTGAACCCTATCCTCGACCGGAGGGCTTGCTGCCCCCCAGAACCCCTTCTTATGAAGAGTGACAGGGACCGCACCCCCTCGGCATGGTCATTATGCAGCCTTCCCGACCTAATCGCAATCCTGGGGGCCCGGGGACAGAGCCCCCGGCAGGAGTGTAAGGGAAGGCGATGGATGCATGGTTGCGCTACAAAGAGATGAGGATCTCTTCAACTATTATCCTTCGCGATCTACTCCGACACAAACGGCGAAGGAAGGCAAGTGTTCAGAGGGTCACTCTGAGAGATCTATGAAGATTTACCATGAAAATGATCCTGACGTTCAACCCAAGCGGTTTGTATAATGGGCTCTGTAGAAACCCTCTGGATGGATCTCTCTGGCGGAGGGCGTGCCCTCCGAACTCCCCGCCACACGATAGGTCGAGGACGGCAGCCCCTGATTGTCATGTCATCTATTCTGCCTTCCCAGCCCTATCCTCATTCCCGGGGGTCCGGGGGCAGAGCCCCCGGCACGTATAGTGAGTGAAGGCATGACGATCAGAACATGCCGCCCTCAATCGCAGAACCTCCACCAACATCTCGCGCCGAGGATTGCACCCCCTGAGCCCCCACGATAAGGATTGGGTGGAGCGGCAATGTGGCGGTGATCTCACATGGTGTCTTGCTCTGAAAGGTGAACACGGATCCAAACACCCTAGAGACCCACGATCATTTTCATCTCGTATGCTTGAGCCCAAGGTTCATGCCTGATTCTACAGAGCCGAGAATCTCATCAAGACTCGATGGCACCAACCATTATTGTCCCAGCCGACGACTTGATCCCCATGGTAGCGGTTTCCCCGTCGATGGCTGAATACTTCAAACTGCTTGAGAAAAACCTCAACACAGTCTTGAAAGTGGCAGAGGAGGCACGGGCCAAAGATTTTGACCCGCGCACCACGATCGAGATCCCGCTGGCCAACGATCTCGGCGACCGAGTCGAGGCTCTTCTTGGGATTAAAGGCGTCGCTGCACGGATCAGGGAACTCGAAACCCAGATGTCCCGTGAAGAGGTCTCCCTCAAGATCGGTGACGACTTTGCGGCGAAGATGTTCGGCGAAAAGACCCGAGAAGAGGTCGCCGACCACGCGATCAGGACAGCGGTAGGCCTCCTCACCGAAGGAGTGGTGGCGGCGCCGACTGAGGGGATCGCCAAGGTCGGGTTTGGCAAGAACGACGACGGGACCGAATATCTAAAGATCTATTATGCTGGCCCGATCCGTTCTGCAGGCGGGACGGCTCAGGCGCTCTCGGTCCTGGTCGGTGACTATGTCCGTCAGCGGATCGGGATCGACCGCTACAAGCCTAGGACCGAAGAGGTGGAGCGCTATGTCGAGGAGCTCAAGCAGTACAACGGCATCCAGTCGATGCAGTACATGCCCAGCGACGACGAGATCAGGCTGATCATCAAGAACTGTCCGGTCTGTATCGATGGCGAACCGACCGAGCGCGAGGAGGTCTCTGGATACCGCAACCTCGAGCGCGTCGAGACAAACACGGTGCGAGGCGGGATGTGCCTGGTCGTCGCCGAGGGGCTGGCCCTCAAGGCCCCAAAGGTGATGAAGAACGTCAAGAAGATGAAGATGGAGGGCTGGGACTGGCTCCAGCAGGTCATCGACGGGGCTTCGAGTTCTGACGATGAAGAGGAGGAAGAGCCCGGCGTCCACCCGAAAGACAAGTATATCCGCGACCTCATCGGCGGCCGCCCGGTCTTTTCATACCCGATGCGCACCGGTGGATTTCGCCTCAGATACGGGCGGTCCAGGAACACCGGGTTTGCCGCGGCAGGGTTCAACCCGGCCACCCTTCACATCCTTGGCGACTATCTTGCGATCGGTACCCAGATGAAGACAGAACGCCCTGGCAAGGCGGCTGGGGTGGTACCGGTCGACACCATCGAGGGGCCGACGGTCCGTCTGAAATCAGGAGAGGTGCGACGGGTCGACGATGCCGAGGAAGCGAACCAGATCATCCCGCAGATCGAGAAGATCCTGGACATCGGGGAGATCTTGATCAGTTACGGGGAGTTCCTGGAGAACAACCACCCCCTCATCCCACCGACCTATTGCGAGGAGTGGTGGCTCCTTGAAGGTGGTCCCCGCCATCCTGAGAGCGAGATCGAGGCGATCGAGTTCGCCCTGGAAGGCGCCCCTCTTCACCCAGACTACACATGGTACTGGGACGATCTTGACCCTGCCCAGATCAGGTGGCTTGCCGACGAGGTCTTGGTCCACGGCCAGATCGAGGGGGGTGCACTCAGGATCGAGGACAGCCCAGAACTCAGGGAGGTGCTGGACGTGCTCCTCATCCCGCGCACCATTGAGGAAGGCGAGGTAGTTATCAGGACCTACCTGGCCTTCCTGGCCTGCCTTGGGCTCACCCTCACTCTTGAAAAAAGGCCAGTCTGGGAAGACGCTCCAGAAGGCCCCTCCCTCGACCTCGTCTCCCATCTCTCAGGGCTCACCGTCAGGTCGCGAGGCGGGACCAGGATCGGGGGACGGATGGGCCGACCAGGCAAGTCCAAACCGCGTGAGATGAAACCCGCACCTCATGTGCTCTTCCCTGTCGGCGAGGCGGGAGGAGCGCGGCGTTCTGTCCAAACAGCTGGATCGTATCGGCCAAGGAGCAACAGGGACGGCGGGACGATTCATGCCGAAGTCGGCGAGCGTCGGTGTGCCGCCTGCGGAGAGGTCACCTTCAAGAACCGCTGTCCCTCCTGCGGTGGGCATACCGACCCGGTCTGGCGGTGCCCCAAATGCAACCGCGAGACCCCAGGACGGATCTGCCCGGTCTGCGAAGGGGCGACAGTATGTCTCCAGGAGGTGGACCTCCCGATCAAGGAGGAGTACGACGAGGCCCTCAAGGCCCTTCAGATGAACCACAATGCTTTGAAACTGGTCAAGGGCGTCAAGGGCATGATCTCAGCCGAGCGGACGGTGGAGCCGCTTGAAAAGGGGATTCTCCGCGCTCTCAATGGTCTCTACGTCTTCAAGGACGGCACCGTCCGCTACGACATGATCGATCTTCCTGTCACCCACTTCCGTCCGCAGGAGGTGGGGGCGAGCGTCGAGCAACTCAGGGCGATCGGCTACACCCTTGACTACAATGGCGTCGAACTGACCAGGCCAGACCAGGTCCTTGAACTGCGGTGCCAGGACATCATGGTCTCCGAGCTCTGCGGCGAGTGGCTCTTGCGGGTCTCCCACTTCGTCGACGACCTCCTCGAACGCTTCTACGGGCTCCCGCGGTTTTACAATGCGAAAAAACCAGGAGACCTCATCGGGCAGATGCTCATGGGGCTCGCGCCGCACACGAGTGCCGGAGTGCTCTGTCGCCTCATCGGGTTTACGAAGGCGCAGGTCGGCTACGCCCACCCCTTCTTCCATGCGGCCAAACGGCGCAACTGTTTCCAAGGCGACACCCAGATCAGGGTGATGGAGGAAGGGCGCTGGCGCGAGGTGCCGGTCAGCCAGTTCGTGCTTGAGAACTTCGACCTCTCACGCCCTGGCCTGGACCAGGCCGGGACTCACTGGTCAGAACCAAAACGCCGGGCCACCGTCCTCGCCGTCGACTCGCAGGGCAATGTCCGCCCCCGCCGGGTGACCGCGGTCTCTGTTCACCGGGCCCCCAACCACCTCATCAGGTTCGAGACGGCACGGGGCCGGAGCCTGGAGGTGACGCCCGAGCACACGATGCTGGTCTGGGACCTCTGCTATCTCAGGAAGATCATGGCGATGGAGGTGAAGGTCGGCGACCGCGTCCCGGTAATGGAGGGCGGGGGCGTCGTCTCTGACACCGTGACCAGGGTGGACTATCTTAAGTGTCCAGACGATGCGGTCTACTGCCTGACCGTCGCCGAGGACCATACCCTTGCGGCAAACGGGATCTTCTGCGGGCAGTGCGACGGCGACGAGGAC
>JAQVHG010000083.1 GCA_028696365.1 Methanofollis sp. | reverse complement strand
CACGGCGGTCAGGCCGATCAGAGACGTCTCCCTGAACCAGTACGCCATGGCCGACCTCATCAAGGAGCGGGTCAGGGACACCCGCCGCGGGGTCCTGATCGCAGGCCCGCCAGGGGCCGGGAAGAGCACGCTGGCCCAGAGCATCGCGACCTATCTTGCAGACGAGGAATATATCGTCAAGACGATGGAGGCGCCACGAGATCTCCAGGTGCCAGACAATATCACGCAGTACACGGCCCTTGAAGGGAGCATGGAAAACACCGCCGAGGTGCTCCTCCTGGTCAGGCCCGATTATGTCGTCTTCGACGAGCTCCGCAAGAACGAGGACTTCAGAGTCTTTGCCGACATGCGGCTTGCCGGTGTCGGGATGATCGGCGTGGTCCATGCCATGCAGGTGCAGGACGCTCTCCAGCGGTTCTTCGAGCGGATCGACTCGGTGGTCCTGCCTCAGGTTGTGAGCACCATCATCCAGGTGGAAGATGGGGAGATCACCAGGGTCTTCGATGTCTCGTCCTCTATTAAGGTACCCGAAGGGATGAACCCTGACCTCCATATCAGGCCAGTGACCAGGGTGCAGGACGCGATCTCAGGCGAGGCGGTCTTTGAGGTCTTCAAGTACGAGAGCGAGACGATCGTGATGCCGGTCGAGAAGAGCGCCAGGGTCGAAAAAAAAGAGGAAGAGCCAAAGAGGATCAGGCCGGTCGAGAGAGCGCCGCACCGTCCCCAGGCCCCACGGGCAGAAGCCCCAACAGAGACCGGAGAGAGAGACAAGGAGGCGATCGAGCAGAGCATCCAGCACGAACTCGGGCGCTACACCTTCGGGCCGGTGGCGGTCTTCATGAAGAGCGACACCAAGGCGGTCGCCTATATCGAGGACAAGGACGTGCCTGCAGCGATCGGGCGCGGTGGGAAGAACATCGCAGCAGTCGTCAACAAGATCGGGGTCGGGATCGATATCAGGCCCAGGTCCGAACTTCCGAAACCAGCCGAGGCAGAGGCCGAGACCGAGGAACTGGAAGCAAGTGATGGGCTTCGTCTCCGTATCGAGAAGAGGCATCTGACCCTTGTCGCCCCAGACTACAAAGAGGCGATCGTGGACGTCTTTGCCGGGAGAGAGTATCTCTTTACGGCGACGGTGAACGAGAAGGGCGAGATCGATCTGGCAAAGAGCAGCAGTATCGCTCAGGAGTTGATTCGCAGATACAACGACCATGAGAGCATCAGGCTGAGAGCAGTCTAACTAGTGAAGTTCAGGAGTGACAAGACGTGGCAGAATGGGACATACAGAAACTGGAAGAGAAGTACCGCGATACCTGGCCGGAGATGTTTGAGGCTGACCCTGACGAGAGAGAGAAGTTCTACCTGAACGTCGCCTTCCCATACCCAAGCGGGGCGATGCATGTCGGGCATGGCCGGACTTATATTGTACCTGATGTGATCGCACGCTTCTGGAGGATGCAGGACAAGAATGTCCTCTTCCCGATGGCGTTCCACGTCACAGGAACGCCAGTGATCGGGATCTCCAGGCGGATTGCAAAGGGCGATCCCGAGACGGTGCGGCTGTACCGCGATCTCTACCGGGTACCTGAGGATGTGCTGGCACGTTTCGACGACCCCATGACGATCGTCGAGTACTTTGCGAGGGACTATGAGCGGATCATGCAGAGGTGCGGGCTGTCCATCGACTGGCGGCGGCGGTTCATCACGGTGAACCCGCAGTACTCAAAGTACATCGAGTGGCAGTATGCTCATCTCAAGGAGGGCGAGCATGTGGTCAAGGGCGTCCACCCGGTGAAGTACTGCCCGTCCTGCGACAACCCGGTCGGCGACCACGACCTGATGGAGGGTGAGAAGGCCGAGATCATGAAGTTCACCCTCATCCTCTTCGAGTGGCAGGGGGCGAAGATCCCGTGTGCCACGCTCAGGCCTGAGACGATCTACGGTGTCACCAACCTCTGGGCCAACCCTGAGGTGACGTACCTGCGGGCAAATGTCGACGGGGAAAAGTGGATCCTCTCTCGTGAGGCGGCGTACAAACTGGAGATGCAGGACCACACGGTCGAGGTGACCGGCGAGGTCTCGGGCGCGGAGATCGTGGGGTCGAAGGCTTCCCACCCGCTCTGCGGCGAGGTGCCGGTCCTGCCGGCGGCCTTCGTGGACCCTGACGTGGGGTCCGGGCTGGTGATGTCGGTGCCGGCCCACGCGCCTTTCGACTATATCGCACTGCGCGACCTCCAGGAGCAGGGGAAGTTCACCGAGGTCGAGCCGGTGGCGATCATCAAGTCAGAGGGTTACGGTGAGATCCCGGCAAAGGACGCTATCGAGCGGGCCGGGATCACCCACCAGCTCGACCCAAGGATGGACGAGGTGACCCGCGAGGTCTATGGCGCAGAACTCCTCCATGGCACGCTCCTCGCAAACTGCGGCGATCAGGCCAGCAAGCCAGTGAAGCAGGCCCGCGACGATGTGGCCGCCCTCATGCTCGAAGACTACGGCTCAAAGGTGATGTTCGAGTTCGACACCCAGAATGTGGTCTGCCGGTGTGGCGGGCGGGTGTATGTGAAGATCCTCCATGACCAGTGGTTCCTCCAGTACTCTGACCCGATATGGAAGGCCCAGGTGCACGAGCAGATCAACGAGATGGAGATCGTCCCCCAGGAGGTCCGCGCCGAGTTCGACCGGACGGTGGACTGGCTCAAAGACTGGGCCTGCACCCGCCGGGTGGGGCTTGGGACGAAACTCCCGTGGGACCAGAACTGGATCATCGAGCCGCTCTCTGACTCGACGCTGTATATGGCGTTCTACACGATCGCCCACCACATCAAAAAGATCGATCCAGAGAAACTCACACCTGAGGTCTTTGACTATATCATCTACGGGACCGGGAACCCGACGACGGTTCCGAGGGAGACGCTTGATGCGATCAGGGCAGAGTTCCTGTACTGGTACCCTTACAACTACCGGTTCTCAGCAAAAGATCTCATCTCCAACCATCTCACCTTCCAGCTCTTCCACCACCGTGCGGTGATGGAGGAGGACAAGCAGCCGCAGGGGATGGTCATCTTCGGGATGGGGTTGCTGAATGGGGCGAAGATGTCCTCGTCTAAGGGGAATGTGGTGCTCCTGGACGACGCCCTCAACGAGTTCGGGCCCGACACGGTGCGGATGTTCCTGGTAGGTTCGGCAGAGCCCTGGCAGGACTTCGACTGGCGTAACGAACTGGTCATCGGCGCAAAGAAGCAGATCGAGCGGTTCTGGAATACGGTCTCCGAGGGGATCGCCGTCGAGGAGAACGACGGGCGCGAGATCGATGGGTGGCTTATTTCAAGGCTCCAGCACCGGATCGAGCATACCACCACGGCGCTGCAGAATTTCCAGACGCGGCAGGCATTGCAGGAGGCGTTCTTCGGGATCGAAGCCGACCTGAAGTGGTATCGTCGGCGTCTGCCGACGATCGCCCCGGGTTCGGCGGCGATAAAGGAGCTCTGCTCGGTCTGGGTGCGGTTGCTCGCCCCGGTGGTCCCGTACACCTCAGAGGAACTCTGGCACCAGCTCGGGCACGAGGGGTCGGTGGCCTTTGCCCCGTGGCCTGTGGCCGACGCCGCAAAGATCGACGAGAAGACCGAACTGGCCGAGGAGTTCCTGGCGAGGACGGTGGAGGATATCGAGTCGATTGTGCGGATCATCCAGATGGAGCCGCGTGCGGTGAACCTGTATGTGGCCCCGGCATGGAAGCGGCAGGTCTTCTCGATCATCGCAGGCGCTGCGGACCCCAAGAAGGCAATCAAATTAGTGATGGCCGACGAGGATCTCCGCAGCAGGGGCAAGGAAGCGGCAGATGCGGCCAAGCAGGTGACCAAGTTCATCCACCGCCTGCCCCCAGAACTGGTTGAGAACGTCACCGCCCACGACCTCGACGAGATGGCGGTCCTCACGGCGGCACAGGAGTTCCTGGAGCGCGAGGTCAAGGTTCCGGTCAGGATCCTGGAGGCCGAGGGGAGCGGCGAGGTCAAGGCCGACACTGCTCTGCCGTTCAAGCCGGCGATCGTGATCGAATAATTTTTTTCGGCGGAAACCCTCTGGAAAGTTATCTTGGGCGGGGGGCTTGCCACCCCCCGAACCCCCCGCCACACGATAGAGCGAGGACTACAAAACCCCTTCATGTTCGTCTAATTGTGCCTTCCCAGTCCTATCTTCGTCTCGGGGGTCCGGGGGCAGAGCCCCCGGGCGCGAACACAAGGGAAGGCGAGTGAGTCACACTTGCACCGAGAAGAGGGGGAGGGTTTTTACACCGCTTTTTTTTCTTTTTTGGGCTCTGTAGAAATCCTCTTGATGTATTTCTCTGACAGGGGGCTTGGCCGTCCCCCGAACCCCCTACGCCAAGATAGGGCGAGGACGGCGGCACCCTCACCGTGGTCGTCGATTCTGCCTTCCGGCCCTATCGTGCTCCCGGGGGGTCCGGGCGGCACTCGCCCCCGGTCAAAGAGGGAGGAAGGCGGGGGACATACATGCTCTCCACGATCAGCGAGAGTTTCTAAAAAGCCCTTTTTTGGTTCTATAGTGTAGGCGTGCCCCAACCCTCGTGATAGGGCATCTGGAAGATCAGTGTCATCGCCGACCTCTAGACCCACAGGATAAAGATAGGGCCAGGAAGGCAGAATTGAGAAGCATGAAGAGGGGATTGCCGTCCGCCCGCCTGCTCGCGGGGAAACCGGGGGGCGGCACCTCTAAACGACATGCCTCTCCTTCTCAGCCCCCCTCAAATACGGCCATATCGTCCCCAGATCCCGGAACTATCCCCTTGATCCGGGGCCGGATCGGGCCTCTTTTTAGATCTTGGTGGAATGACCGTATCTTCTCAAACGCGAAGGAGAAAACACCATTAAAAAGGCCCACAGGATGTCGATATAATCCCCAGCAATACAAAACTCCATGAACCTACCGTACGCCCCTGAAAAGGGTCAAAAAGAAGCCCGGATCGAGGGCGGATTTTCAGGACCTCCGGATGCAAAGAGAGAGGCTGTGTAAGATCCTTCATCTCTTCTTGGTTCAAGTATGATCCAGCCACCTTCACCCATATTCTCACCGGAGGCACTGCCCACGGGCTCTCAGTATGGCGATGGGAGCGGGAAGGCAGAATAAACAACCATAAGAGAGTGTTGCCATCCTCGATTTATCGTATCGCATGGGGGTAGAGGGGCGGCACGCCACCCCGCAGAGATAACTAACTGTCCAGGGGATGCAACCCAGGGGTTCAAGAATACACGATTGAATAGTATCGTGGATCTCTGGGGAAGACATGGATCCCTGCTTCCCCTTTAGGATCAATACAGGACTAATCCCACCAGACCCTCTCCCGTCACCAGTCCTTCTTCATCGCCTCCGCTCTCATCTCCTCTGGCATCAGTTCGATCGCGTACCGCAGCGCCGTGCGCGGCATCACCTTCTTGTGTTCCATCACATACGCAAAAATCTCCTCCCGGTGCTCTCTGCTCGCCTCCTTGAGGAGCCAGCCGCAGCCCTTCTGCACCAGGTCGTCTTCGTCGGTGAGGAGGAGGTCGGCGATCTCGATCGCCTCATCCAGGAATTTCCCGCGCCGTGCCGGCATGACCAACGAGACCGCAGCGGCCCGTCGCATCCAGCGGTTCTTCGACTGCGTCCAGCGTTTGAGTTCATCGAGATACTCGGGGTATTCCTGGATGAAGTCGCCGATCGTATGGGTGCAGAGTCCGTCACATTCGGCCCAGTTGGAGATGTAGGTCTCGATCCAGTGCCTGAAGACGGCGAGGTCTTCGGGTTCGTAGCGGTCATTGAGGAGGTGCGCCCACTTCGAGACGATGAACGCTTCTTCCATATATCCTGAGCGGTAGAGTTCCTCGCAGAGGGCAAAGATCTCTGGTTTGTCACGGGTCTTGATCTCCTTCCAGTATTTTTTCGCGATCGCGTGGACGGCTGAGGTCTTGAGGCCGTAGCAGACGATCTCCTCCTTGAAGAACCGCCCGGAGTTCTTCTGGACCGTGGGGTCTGCCTGTTTCTGCAGCTCCTCGCGGATCTGTGTGATGACCGGGTCCATGGTGTCCATGGGGAATGCTTGGGGACGGAAAAAATAAGAGTTGTGAAAAGATCGTCAGGTCGGGGAGGCGAGAGGTTCTGGTGATCATCACTTCATCCCCCTGTGAACCAAATCCAATCGCCTTCTCTCATGCTCACGCCTGAGGCGCGGTTCCCCCGGACCTTCATGATGAAAATCGTGCGGGGAAGACAGAGTCAAAGTTCTCGAAGGAGAGTACGCCGTCCAGTATCCATCTTCGAAGCCAGCCATCGTCCCACAGAGACCTTTCAGGAATCTATCTACAGAGCCGAGTATGCAGACCTCCCGCCGAGCTATCAGCGCGCATCCAGAATATCCAGCCACAATACCGGACATGATGGAATCCCTCTCTAAAAAATAGAGAATACCATTCTTTCATTGATATTACCCCCTCATCAGAGAGAACCATGCAATCAGGTCCCATTTCACAGACCAAACTCCATATTTTGTCGTATTCTCGCGTCGCACCAGGTCCAGATAATTCATACAATCTGTTTAACATATTTGACTAAAAAATCAAAATCCATTTATATTGCTCGTCGAGAGATGGTATCGATCTATAATTTACAGGACGAAATCACATGAAATCGAAAAAAAATCGACCATACACACTATCACATTCTTCTCATCCAGAACAGTGGATAAAACCGGGATTGTTTCTCCTTGTGCTCCTTCTTGCCGGTCTCCTCCTCGCGACGCCGGCCTCGGCGGCGTCCCAGACATTCCAGACGACCGAGGTGACGGTCGTCAAACTGGCCGAAGACGGGGAGACCGTGCTTGACGAGCGGACAGTGGACTACCGCTGGATGGAGGAGAACCTCCCGGTGGTCGGGGACGGCGTGACGCATTATTATATGCAGGGGATAACATGCGACCTGGATAATCTCTGGGACCCTGATGAAAAGGAAAATATCGTGGATTACCATGCCATGCGGGGGACCGACGTTCGCGACCTCTGCAACCTGGTCGGCGGGATGGGGCCTGATGATATCATCTACATCTACCCGAACGACAACTACGGAGCGGCGAGGCACCCGTACAAGAACGTCTATTACACCGACACCGAGCACGGGGGCAACCCCGAGCAGGGGCCGCTGGTCCTGACCTGGTGGCGGCCAGACGACGGGTATGTGCCTGATTATCAGAGCGGGATGCGCACCTTCTTCTTTGCGACCACGACAAACGCGGATGGGCAGTACGTCTTTGGGAACGACGATATGCGCCGGTTCCTGGACAAGGAGTACTGGACCTTTTATGAGGAATTTCCGTGTTCAAAGTCACAGTGCCAGAAGTACGTGAAGAAAATCGAGATCAAGAGCCATGAGCCGGTGCCTCTCTTCCCGATCACCGTCGAGGCCGACCAGACCACCGGTTACTTCCCCCTGACCGTGCAGTTCACCGGCACGACCGAGGCAGAGTCGCCGAAGGCCTGGCACTGGGACTTCGGCGACGGGACGTCTGCGGACGGGCAGAACCCGACCCACACCTATGAGGAGGCCGGGCTCTTCGACGTGAGCCTCACGGTCACGGCCGCGGACGGGACGGCGACAAAGACGCGTCACCAGTTCATCGCGGCACAGGAACGACCTGTTGCGACGACTCTGGACGTCTTCCCTCCTGAGGCGATGGTGACCATCGACGGGACACAGGTCTTCACGGCGATGGTCCGCGACCAGAAAGGACGCGTGATGAAGGACGTCGCGGTCGAGTGGTCGAGTTCCAACACCACCGTCGGGACGATCGACGACGGAGTCTTCACGGCCCTGGCCGAGGGGACGACGACCGTCACCGCCTCCACCGCCGGGATCAGCGGGACGGCCGAGGTCAGCGTGGTCCCGGTCCCGCCTGAGCCGAAGACCTGGTACGTGGACGACGATGGTCCGGCGAACTTTACGTCCATCCAGGAGGCCGTCTATGCCTGCAACCCCGGCGACACGGTTGTGGTAAAGGACGGCGAGTACACCGAGAACGTGGTAGTGGACCGGCCGATCGTGCTCAGGTCGGAGAACGGCCCTGAGACGACGGTCGTGACGGCAAAAAGTGTTGTAAAGCCCCCGATCATGGTGACCGGGAACAATGCAGCGGTCAGCGGCTTGACGGTCCAGCAGACCGGCAACCCGGCGGCAGGGATCGGACTTGAAGGGGCGGAGAATTGTACAGTGGAAGGGAATGTCGCCACCGGATGTTACCGGGGGATCTTCCTGAACTCGTCAGCGTCCTGCACGCTCAGAGGAAATCATGTCACCAGTATCGACGAGGAGGGGATTGTCCTCTCTTCGTCCTCAGAGAACACCATCGTCGACAACACCGTAAAGTGGCTCGAGATCATCTCCTCGAACACCACCACCATCGCCAACAACACCATCGAGGGCGGGTCATTTGGGATTAGGATGATATCCTCAG
>JAQVHG010000082.1 GCA_028696365.1 Methanofollis sp. | reverse complement strand
TTTTATGCCCGCGGGTTGCTCTCTATCCCACAGAGAGACGCTCCCGGCGTCCATAGGTTGTCATGTTTCATATGGTCCTTCTTGCAGTGGACGGCTCGGAAAATGCTATCAGGGCGGCCGAGACCGCCGCAGGTCTGGTCGCCGCCCTGCCCGGTTCCGTGCTCGCGGTCGTGTACGTGGCCGCCCCGCCGGCCCAGTCCAGGATCGTGAAGGCGAACTATGATGTCCACGCCCTCCTTGAGGAGGATGCCCGGACGGTCGCGGCCCCGGTCCTCCACCTCATCGAGGGGGCGGGTGTCCCCTATTCCCTTGAGGTCGGGATGGGCGACCCGTCCACTGAGATCCTCGCGACCGCCGAGAAGGTCGGGGCCGACCTGATCGTCGTCGGGAGCCGGGGGCTTGGGGCTCTCCAGGGGGTCGTCATGGGGAGTGTCAGCCAGAAGACGGCGCAGCTTGCCGCCTGCCCGGTGATGATCGTGAAGTGAGGCGTGCCGCCCGCACCAGGGGGGTTCGAAAAGAGAGAGAGAGGGGGAGGTCAATCGGCGTTTCAGGATCGAGCATATCCCAAAACGCTCCCGGGGTGGCCATCTCCTCGAACCGAAGCGCTTCCTTCCAAAAATTCAGAACCCTCTCCTCCACCGGGGGGGTGTGCCGCCCCCCGGACACCCCGGCAATTGCGAGAGGGGCGAGTTCTCACTTGTTCGAGAAAAGGTCTGATTTTTGGGGCGTGTAGAATTGCTCATGAACCCCCGGGGTCCACGCATATGGGATGAAACGTTCTCGTCACGTGCTCTCTCCCTTTTCAAGAGAGGAGAATCAGGGGGGATCGTGTTCCATTCGCCGCCCCCACCTATCTCCGGTCCGTGGGGGTCAGGGGGGTGCGAGATGGCAGGGGGATCTCGACGATGGACGCGGCCGATCCATCAGAAGAATTTTTTTATCCTCTGCGTATTGGCTCCTACGTGATATGAAGAGTTCAAACTCTCATCCTAACGTGAAAAGAGGATCTTCTGGATCATTGTCATGGTAAACCCTCTCCAATTCCTCCGGGGATATGCACGGGCCTCATCCCCACCCCATCGCCCGCAGCATCACCGCCACGATCCCCCCCACCACCCCGCCAGCCCAGGCGGCGGTCCCCCGTTCGCGCCGTTCCTCGCCGGCCCGCTCGCTCCGCCAGTTTTCGAGGGCCCGCAGGCGCTCCTCGGTCGCGGCGTCGTGCCTCTCCATCTGCGCAAGGCTCCGGCAGATCCATTGCACGTCCTGGTGCGTCTTGATGATCGTCTCGCGCAGGTCGTTTTCGTCGGCGGCCATCATGCATCCCTGAGAGAGAGATGGCGTTCAAGTCAGATTAATATTACTTGGAGTAATATGATCCTATGCCGGTGACATCCCGGGAGTCCTGGCAGGAGTGAGAAAAATGGCAGACTTTGTCCTGTCCACGACCAACAAGACGTCGGTGCGGACACTTACCGCACCGGTCGTCGATGCCGAGACTTTCAACGGCATCATCGAGAATGTCCTGACGAACAACCCATGGGGGTGCACCCCGTGGGAGGGCGCCGGCGAGTCGCACGACGGCGTCGAGAAGGCTTCCGAGGCGTACACCGCACGGATCGTCTACGAAGACGAGTTCGGCGGGGTCATCGGCAATGCCTCGGCCCGTGCCCCGACCCTCGCCGGGTTCGACGCCGCCAAGACCGAACTCCTCGGCAACACCGCCCTGGAGACGGCGGTCGGCGGGCACGCGGTCGCCGATCCCGACCGCGAGTCGTATGCCTGCCGCCTGCGGTGCCACGACGCCAACGGCGAGGTCTACTTTGTCGCCTTCTCCCGCACCTCGGTGCGGATCTCAAGTTACGAGGACGACGCGATTCAGAACGCCATCGAGACCTGGGCCGACGGGGTTGCGGCCCTGGCGTGAACAGGGAGGGGACCACCCCCTCCGCTCTTCGGACGGGCGGTCCTGACAGAGGGGTAGTGTCCTCCCCTGGACGTAGACGCTGACCGACCTGTGGCGCCTGATCGATGGGAAACGATCGTGGTGATCATAAACGTGACCGGACCACACCACGAGCATATCCCAAAACACTCAAGGGTTGAAGATCTCCTCGAACTGAAGTGCTTCCTTCCAGAAATTCTACACACTCTCCTCGACCGGGGGGCCCGCCGCCCCCCGGGCCTCCCGCGAACACGATAGGTCGTGGACGGCAACGCACCTGTCATGGCCATCTATTCTGCCTTCCCGACTCAATCGTGGCCCCCGGGGATCCGGGTGGCACGCGCCCCCGGCCGAAGAGGGGGGAAGCCGGGTAACACACATCCCCCACACAAGAGGTGAGGGTTTCTACAGATCTTACAGGGCCGACAATTCAGAGATATACTGCTCCTGATCAAAGACAAAATGAAGGCGAGAATAGTCCCAGGGGTTCTCGCAATTTTCCGGCTCCGCTGCCGGGTTTCCAATATCACTTTGTCTTGATATCGCACCTGTTTATGATAATATCAACGACTTCTTTGCCCAGGCATTCGATATTAGATTCTCCTTCGACCTTCAGGACGGAAAGGACGGTCGTGTCCATACAGGTTCTGCTCCCTGAGATCGTATTATCCTGCTGATACTTGACAGCCTTCGGAAGTTCATCCTTGATCACGCGGAGAATGAGGAGCCCTTGAGCAGCGTGCCTCCTTTTTGTCCGCGATTCGCTGCCCGGAATCGGCGAGGCACCGGAGGGGGGCGGGCGCCGTGTTCACCATCGCGGAGACAGTCCGCTCACGCTCCGGCCCTTAAAAAATAAGAAAAATAGTTGAAAATTTCAGAGGCTCACTTGATCTTTTTGTTGAGTTTCTTGAGCTTCTTCTTGGCGGCCTTGCTGCCCCCGGCCGCCTCCTTTGAGAGAGCTTCTGCCTTGGCCTTCTTCACTTTATTCTGCTTTTCCAATTGTTTCTTGCTCATTGCCATACAGTTTCCTCTTCAGGCCTCTGTCTGGTTTAATTCATTTTTTTTCTTCTTATAAACCCATATCGTTGCATTGGTCTGTCTGGAAAAGGCTTGAATAAATGGCTCTGTAGAAATCCTCTTGATGCATCTCTCTGGCGAGGGGGGGCGGCCGCCCCGCGGTCCCTCCGCTGATGAAGATTGGCAGAGGATTGCGTCCCGGCTTCATGATCTCAACTCTCCCTTCCCGGCCCCATCGCCATCCTGGGGGTTCGGGTGCGAGGGGGAAGGCGACGAATGCATGGGTGTGCACTGAAAAAAGCTGGAACCTCTTCATTGTCATCCATCGCCATCAATCGGTGAGGAGGAGGGCCGGAGAGTTTGGGGATGACCTCGTAGTGTACGAAGACGCGTTCGGTGACGTACTCGCGGATGCGTCCCGCGAGTGCCCCGACCCTCGCCGGGTTCAACGCCGCCCTGGAGACGGCGGTCGGCGGGCATGCGGTCGCCGACCCCGACCGCGAGACCTACACCTGCCGCCTCAGGTGCCACGACGTTTCGGTGCGGGTCTCCTCGTACGAGGACGACGCGATCTGCGATTGCGATCGAGACCTGGGCCGACTGAGTCGCCGCCCTGGCCTGAGGGAGAGGGGGAGATCCCCCTCTCTTTTCTCAGTCAAGAGATCCTGACATACAACTCCCTTCTCGATTCTACGTCAAGAGATCTTGACATATTCAAGGGCATATATGCCAGGAGTGTACACATGATCCATGAGGAGAGACGATGAGCGGACGGACAGGGACATTTGTTCCACAAAGAGGAGGCTATACCACATTCATCCCCACACCACTCCCGTCTGGAGATCTCGATTTTGACGAGGGGTTGCTTCACCTTCTTTCAAAGGCCGATACAGCTCTGGCACGACTTGACGGTGTGATTCAGGTGCTCCCAAACCCGGATCTCTTCGTCGCGATGTACATCAAGAAAGAAGCTCTGCTCAGTTCACAGATCGAGGGCACACAGGCATCACTGTGTGGGGTGTTAGAGTTCGAAGCCGACCTGCAGCCAGAAGAGGACATCAACGAGATTCGTGAGGTCGTCAACTACATCAAGGCGATGGGGCATGGGATGGAGAAACTTGAATTTTCAGAATTCTCCGTCGATCTCTTGAATGAAATTCATCGGTTCCTGATCCAGGGAACAAGGGGAGGATCAAAGAAGCCGGGCACGATCAGAACTGAGCAGAACTGGATAGGCACCATGGGAACCCCGATACAGGACGCAATGTACGTCCCTCCACCTCCTGAGACAGTGCCGGAACTGATGCGTAATCTCGAACACTTCATCCAGCAGCCAGACAAAATTCCTCTCTTTATAAAAGCCTCCTTGATCCACGCCCAGTTTGAATCCATTCACCCGTACATTGATGGAAATGGAAGGATGGGAAGACTTCTGATCACCTTTTTCCTCTATTACAAAGGTATGCTCTCAAAACCACTTCTCTATCTAAGTTTCTACCTGAAGAAACACCAGCAGGAGTATTACCAGATCCTTAATGACGTCAGGTACCGTGGGAACTGGGAAAAATGGATCGCCTTTTTCCTCACAGGAGTCATCGAGACCTCCACCAATTCTGTCGAAACGGCGAAAAAGATCATCGACCTCCGGTCTAACCTCGTACAGGTCCTGCTTGAAAAGAATATTGGCGGCGTAACAGCCCTTAAATTCATTGACGTACTCTTTGAAACACCGTTGATAACCGTTTCACGGGCGGCCGACGCCCTTGATGTCAGCCGCCAGACCGCAAATACTCTTGTAAAAAAGTTTGAAGATGCAGGGGTCCTCGTCGAGATCACAGGGAACAAGCGGTACAAAAGGTACATCTTCAGTGAGTATCTTCACATCGTTCAGGGGGGCGTGTACAGGTAGGGGTGGCTCACCTCTTCTCCCTCTCCTGAACTCACCCTCACGTCATGGCGAACCACCTCCACCCTTCACCACCCTCTACCGAGCATAGTATCAATCCCATCAACACACGTATGCAGTGAATCTGCCCGGTCAAACGACCACATAGCCAGGGACATGGAGAAATTACAGAGATGGACTACATATTTTTTGCACGGGTATGCACCACACCAGAGAGCCCAGTGATCGAGAGGACCTATGCGATGCCAGAAGATCTCCTCTCCTCTGAACTGCCAGGAAATAAGATCTTCGCACAACTCATCCCCGCCGAGCACCAGGAGGACGCCGAAGACGGCGAATGGCTCGAAGACGGGTTCTACTATATCCACGACGACCTCCCCTACACAGTCAGGGAGATCCCGTTTGACCTGTATATCGCCACCATCGTCACTTCAGAAGGAGGCGCCCTCGCCGACTTCTGGGCCGCACCGTACGGGTGCCGGTTCGGGATCTACCCAAACGACACCTGGCTTGTCGGGGAGATCGTCGGGCGCGAGTCAAAGCCTGAGGACCAACCTGTCGTCTGGGTCCCCTGCCCTGGGATCGAGAACATCGACGTCGATGCATGGGCCTTTATGGGAGGCGCCGAATGGGACCGGGAAAGACAGAGTTTCGTCTTCCCAGACGGACGGTGCTTTGACGACGACGGCGATCTGATCAGGACGATCTGCACCAGGGGCGAGGTCCCCGACGAGGTCGAGTGGCTCAGGGAGGTGCTCGTCCATGAATACTATTTTGTGAAAAAGATCGGGCAGTGAAGGATGCAGGGGGGCGGTCTCCCCCCACCCCCCAAAACAGGAAAACTCAGGGGTATTTATGTACAAAGGGCCCTCAATAATAGCATCACAGACATGATCTCAGAGCCATCCAAACCCATCGAGCCAGGAGCGATCCCTGCTGAAAAATCATATTTCATCAATAATCTCGAGCAGGATCGACCCCTCAAATCGTTTGTCACCCCTGAGATCCTCGAAGTGGCAGAGGCCGAAGGCCAGCGTGCCATCCCAAAAATTGCAAAAAACATCGCACTGATAAAAGATATCGAATCCATACCCCGCACAATCCCAACACACCACCGATTCATAAACGCAGACAGCCGCAACCTTACATTTCTCCCTGACGAAAGTGTTCACCTAGTCGTCACCTCGCCGCCATACTGGATTCTCAAAAAATATCCGGATAACGATGAACAACTCGGGCAGATTGAAGATTATGAACTCTTTTTAGAGGAATTGGACAAAGTATGGGAACATATCTTCCGGGTTCTCGTTCCAGGCGGTCGACTGGTCATCGTCGTCGGCGATGTCTGTCTGCCCAGGAGAAAAGTGGGGCGTCACCTGGTCATGCCCCTCCACGCATCCATCCAGGAACACTGCCGAAAGATCGGCTTTGACAACCTCGCACCGATCATCTGGTACAAGATCGCAAATGCCTGCTTCGAAGCAAAGTCGCCAGGATCGTTCCTCGGAAAACCCTATGAACCCAACGGGATCGTGAAAAACGATATCGAATATATTCTCTTCCAGAGAAAACCGGGAGGCTACCGGAAACCCACACTCGAAGCGCGGTTGCTCTCGGTCATCTCAGAAGAAAATCAAAAAGCCTGGTTCCGTCAGATCTGGAACCTCAAAGGGGCCTCAACTCGCGACCATCCCGCACCCTATCCTCTGGAACTGGCAGAACGACTCGTGCGGATGTTTTCGTTTGTGGGTGACACCGTACTTGATCCTTTCGGCGGGACAGGGACGACCGCCCTCGCCGCGGCACAGTGGGGTCGAAACAGCATCAGTGTTGAAGTCGAAGAGAAATATTATCTCATGGAGGCCGATCGATTCATTCATCAGGTTCAACAGTCTCGATTATTCTAAGAGTGGTTGAATCATGGTGAACGGTCGGATCCTTAACGATATCTCCAGAGAAGACTATTTTTCTGATGCAGTGCGGTATTTCTGGGATAAGCGGGCATCACAGGCCGAAGACCAGAATCACCGGGGGATAATAGATCAGGGCATCCGTTCGGAGGCGACAGGCGGGAAGCACATGGACGGGTTCTTCTCGCTCATCAAGAAGTTGTTGATTGATATCGGGGTACCTGAAGAGGATATCTGCATGCGGAGGAGGGATCTGGATCTCCCCGGATATTTTCGTGCAGAAAAACAGTGGGATCTGCTGGTGATCAAACACCATCCTGACGGGAAGAATGAGTTGGTGGCGGTCCTTGAACTGAAGTCTCAGAAGGGGCCGTCGTTCGGGAATAACATCAACAACCGCACCGAGGAGGTGTTGGGGAGTGCCTATGACCTCTGGACAGCCTACCGTGAGGGTGCTTTCAAGACTTCTCCGTCTCCCTGGTTGGGATATCTGCTCGTGTTGGAGGATTGCGAGAAGTCCCGGAGGAGCGTGAGAAATAATGAGCCACACTTTGAGGTTTTCTCAGAATTCAAGGGCGCTTCCTATGTAGAACGCTATCATCAGACTTGTCTGAGACTAGTGCGGGAACGGGTCTACTCTGCAGTCTGTTATCTGCTTGCAGATAAGGAGGAGAAGAGGGAGGCCAGGAATTATTCTGAACCTGACGAGGTGTTGTCAGGGTCTCGGTTCCTGCGGTCCCTGTGTTCTCATCTGAACAATTTTTATGCGTTGAAGTGACGGTGCGGCGCTCTTCGAGCAGATGGATCGTGTGATCAGGCTTCGGGTGCCGTTATCCTGGTGGGATGCAGGCATGTTCATCGGTCACTGAGTGCCCCGTGCACCGGAAACGCCACCCGCGGGCGGCGCACCACAAAGGAGGCGTCGAGGTTCCCGGCCATCTGCCGCGCCACTTCCGCCGGGATACCGATGCCGAGAGAGTCAGGCGGGAAAGCGTAGTTCACTGTGGGGTCGGTGGGGCCGAGGAAGGCGGTGTCTTTCGGGGCGCCGGCGGCGATCCCCGCGGGGTACGAGACGAGGGGTGCACATGCCGGACCCCAGGGGGCGAGCACCGGCGAGAAGGGGTCGGCGCGGTCGAAGTGGACGAGTGCGGCGATGTTTCGCACCGTCTCAGCCGGGCCAAAGAGACAGAGCGAACGGACCGCAGGGTCGGCGGCGGGGCTCACCGTCCGGCAGGGCCTGACAACGAGATAACGCCCTGGCGGAGTGAGCGGTCCGGCCTTTGCAAATGCGGCGTCGACGAGTTCGGGGGCGGCCTTGAGATACTCGGCGGCCCCGCCCCGCACGTCGGCCCGTCCGGTGGAGACAAACCACCTGACAAATTCTGGGCGCGGGATTAATCCCATATGGGCAAGTCCGCCCGGACAGCACCCTGCGTGGGCGTCTTCGCCCAGGCAGAGGGCGGGGGCGTCGGTCTCGCCGGCGGCCAGGCGGGAAAGGGCGACGGCGATACAGCGGTGGACTGAAGGGAAGGGGACGGCGTCGTCAGGCATCTCGTCAGCCCCCGAGACGGCGAGGGGACGGCTCGAAAGTCTGAACGCCTCGACAAAACGCTCGCCGACCTCGGCAATGGATGGTACGTTCATATGAATCATCTCCCTGGAAGAGGGGTGGGCACCGGGAGAGAGAAAGGTATCGGCCGAAGCTCAGAGGGGATAGCCCCGGATCCCGGCCCTGACCCCTCCCTCG
>JAQVHG010000081.1 GCA_028696365.1 Methanofollis sp. | reverse complement strand
AATACCTATCCCGAGGGGCTCTACAAAGTTGAAGTGAGAGGACGTGACTCATCTCTAATACCCGGTCGCATAATACCATCCCTCCTCTTCTCTGATATGCACCGGCACCTCGAAGAGGTCGCCGATCACCTCGTCGGCCAAGACGTCTTCCTTTGGTCCTTCCCTGTATATCCGGCCGTCTTTCATCAGGACCACGCGCTTGATCTCGGGGATGATATCATGGAGGTGGTGAGTGACCAGGACCACACCAGTGCCTGAGCAGGCGATCTTTCGCAGCAATGAACGGAAGTGGTGGAGGGCGTGGAGGTCGAGGCTAGCCGTGGGTTCGTCGAGGACGAGCGCCATTGGGTCATGGACCAGTGCCCGCCCGATCAGGAGGCGCCGCGCTTCCCCGGTGGAGACTTGCGTCATCGGCCGGTCCCAGAGGTGCTCGACCTCAAGGAACCTGAGGACTTGGTCGGCCTTCTCTTCCATTGCAGCGCTGACCTCGTGGCCGTAGAGTCCGACGCTGGAGAAGAATCCGGAGAGGACCACCTCGCCCCCAGTGATCTCCCGGGAGAAGGTGCACTGCAGGTCGTGCGAGACGATGCCGAGCATCGAACGAAGTCCAGCCACGTCCCAGACCTCCTTCCCGAGGACTTTGAACCGCCGCCCCTCCTGCACCAGTGGATAGTACTCGCGGGTGATCGTCTTGATCAGCGACGAATTCCCAGCACCGTTCGGCCCGAGGATCGCAAGGTGTTCTCCAGCGCCGACGGCGAGGGAGACGGAGTCGAGGACTTTTGTCTTCCCTCTCATCACGGTGAGGTGGGCAAAGTCCAGCAGGAGTGGTGGGTCCATGGTATGCGGATCTCAGGGCTGTCCTGATACTCGTTGCGGTGGGGGTTGGGCCGGGGCAGGGCATCTGGCGGGCCACAGAGATAAGTCAGAGAAGCCCCAACAGAAGAGACATCCATGGAGTACGAGCAGGACCAGGTCTACCAGCCGCGTGAGGACACCTTTCTCCTGCGTGACGCCGCCCTCACCGAGGTGCGATCTGAAGACCGCGTCCTCGAGGTGGGGTGCGGGAGCGGGGCAGTGATCGCCGCCCTCAAGGAACGGACCGCCATCGTCGTCGCCACCGACATCAACCCCCATGCCGTGAGAGCCGGGCGAGAGAGAGGCGTTGAGACGGTGCGCACCGACCTTGTCGCCGGGCTCTGCGGTCCCTTCGACCTTGTTCTCTTCAACCCTCCCTATCTCCCGACCCTGCCTGAGGAGCGGATCGACGACTGGCTGGAATATGCCCTGGACGGCGGCCCGACCGGACGGGAGACCATCGAGCGGTTTGCCAGTGAGGTCGGGCGGGTGCTCGCACCTTCTGGCCGGATCCTCCTCCTCGTCTCCTCGCTCACCGAGCCCGACAAGGTCAGGCAACTCTTCGCAGACCTTGGCTATACTGTCCTCCTCGTCGCTACCGAAGAGATCGAGGGAGAAGAGTTGATGGTGTTTCGGATCACGCGTGACCTCTGCACCTGCCGTGCGTGAACACTCTGGGAAATTCTGTAGGACTCCTTACCTCTTCAAGGCGCGAGCACGAATGAACTTTTTCCGGCTCTGTAGAAATCCTCTTAATGAATTTCTCTGTCTGGGGGCTTGGCCGCCCCCCAGACCCTCCACCACACGAGAGGTCGAGGACGGCAGCACTCTCGTCACAGTTGCCCATGATGCCTTCCCAACCCAATCGTGCTCCTGGGGGTCCGGGGGCAGAGCCCCCGGTGAGATGATGAGGAAGGTGGGTGAGTCACGCTCACACCTGGAATTGGTGAGGATTTCTACAGAGCCGCAGATCCCTTATGTCACCACTTCTCACTTCTCTGGTCTGACCTGTCACAGACTCCTGAGCACTGCCTCGAACTCTTCGAGGTATTCAGCCATGCTGAGACTCCCGTCAGGAAAACGTGCTGAGGGATCCCTGCACGCGGCGATTGCTTCGTCTGAGGGCACAAGTGTAACCTTGATGCCGGTGCGGGCCGACGCCGCCCGCATCGCTTCACGGAATTCCCCGAGGCAGTAGGCCACGCGATGCTGGTATGTGGTGGCGGTTTTCTTGAGATAGCCCTCCAGGCGTACAGTCTCGATCCGTAGGAACGATCGATGGACCGCCGGGTCGGGGCAACGTCCGAGCATGTAGCGGTACGAGGCATAGGGATACATCAGTTCGAGCTCTCGCGGCACCACCCCACAGGTCCCAAAGACAACGACATGGACCTGCTCAGGCGGCAGGGCCCTGGATATCACCTGGTCGAAGCGCCGGTGGCTCGAGCTGCTGCTATAGGGTTTTTTTACCGAACAGGGGAGAAATACTGCCACCTCCCGCTCAGGGATCCGGTAGTGGCGGAGGATGAACTGGTAGGCCTCCTCAAATTCAGGTTTGAAGAAAGGTGGGGTGCCAGTGGCAATCGCTGGGGCGCGGGACTGGGGGCCCCTGGCGTCGTGCTCATCATGGGACTGATGATGAGAGGAGAATGAATGCGAATCGTCACCGGTTCCGGCAGTACTGCTTTGCACGCCTCTATATATCAGAGAATCCCTTATTAATGGGTAGTCATGAAACTGCTCTTTGAGCTCTCAGGGGAACACCCCATCCTCCCCTTCGCCGAACTGGAATGTGTGAGTCGGGTCATCGACCGGCGGACGAGGGTGGCGGTGGCCGAGTGCCCTGACCCGGCAGCGACCAGGCGTCTGGCCCTCACCCATACAGTGATGGAATATCTCGGCGAGTGTGAACCGACCGCCGATGCGCTTGCCGCTCTCCTCGACGACCTGACGCTGGAGACTGACCGCCCCTTCGTCGCGCGGGTCAAGGTGGTCGACGGTGCTGCCGGGCACCCCTCCCCCCTCCCCCTTGAACGCCTGATCGGGAGCCATATCAACGGTCCGGTCTCACTGAAGTCGCCAGAGATTATTTTTAGGGCCATCATCTCAGAGGACCGGTGCTTTTTTGGCCGGGTCATTTATGAAGGGCTCCGAAGCACCTATGAGGAGAGGAGCCCGATCACCAGGCCGTTCTTTCACCCCGGCGTCATGATGCCAAGAATGGCGCGAGCGATGGTGAACCTCTCTCTCATGATGCCAGGCGAAGTGATGTACGATCCCTTCTGCGGGACCGGGGGGATGCTCGAAGAAGGGCGACGGGTCGGGGCCAGGGTTCTTGGGAGCGACGCCGACCTCTTCATGGTCGGGGGAGCAGAGCAGAACGTGCCTTCGGCCACCCTCCTCGTCGCCGACGCCACCGCCCTCCCTATTTGCGACGCCTCGGTCGATGCCGTCGTGACCGACCTGCCGTACGGCCAGTCGGTCTGCATCAAGGCCGAGAGTCTCAACCGCCTGTACGACGGCTCACTCACCGAGATCAGGCGGGTGCTCAAAGGCGGACGGAGGGCAGTGGTCATCGCCCACCGCGACATCAGGGAGATCGCCGGGCGGTACTTCACAGTCCTGCAATATCATGAACAGCGGGTGCACAAGAGCCTCACCAGGCGGATCTTGGTGCTGGAGAAGAAAGCAACAGACTGAACATCCATAAAAGTTTATACAGATAGGCAGATCTGAAACGGGAAGACAGGAAATCCAATGGCATTAAACAACGGTCTGGAGATGATCGAGTGGCTGCGAAAAAATTTCAATACCATCACCCCGACGCATGCCCTTGCCCTGAAGGCAACCCGACATCTCCGCAAATCTGAGAAGAAATACTTGTTTTCTGAAGACATTTCCCTGATGCGAACCGCAGAAGGGCGATGGTATGAAGGACTCATCTATGAGATGATGATCCTGGCGGCTTCGAAGTGTGAGTATGTCAAAGGCGTAGTCAGGAAAGGGGCCGACGCACCTTATACCAGACATAAGATCTCACAGCACCACAACGGCACATTTTATTCAAATTATGGCGACATCAAGATTAGAGGGAATGGTCAGGACCTTGCCGAGGTCGACCTCGTCCTCATCGACCAGGAGAACACCGTCGCTTTTGCCGAGATCATCACTTCACCTGCCGACCTCAAAGACTTTGAACAGGAGATCATCTTTAAAAAACGGCTCATAGGGTATCTTTTTGGTCAGCCTCTTGTCCCGTTTATCCTTGTCTCGTCAGTGGACATCTCGCGGAATACCATCATCCAGCGGATCGTAAAAGAACCTGACTCGGTCCTGATCGTCACGCCGTCATGTGAGGAGATCAAGAAGATGCTCAACCCGCGTGAGACCAGGTACAGGCCGAGAAAACCGATCGCACACCCAAAACTGATCTCTCTTGCAGATGTTCATACGAAGCGTCCCTTCGATTATCGTGAACTCCATGATCAGCGCAGAGAGCGGATGATCTCACTGATGGAAGAAGGCGCACCCTGTGAGGCGCTGACCGCCCCTGACGAGATCCCGCCGATCGTCAAGAAGATCGTCTTTGGCGCCCTTCACCCGCCGGCGATCAAGTACCTCTTCGGGCGCACGAGGGTCACGATCAAGGGCGAACCTCTCACCTATGATGAAGTGATGAAGCGCTTCTCCAAGGTGATCATTGCGGTCAACCTCCCTGAGTGCCGCCCTATTCTGTACTTCAGGAGCCGGAAGAAGAAGGAGTACTTTAAGATGGTCCCGGCAAAGGTTGGGGGGTTCAAGTACGAGAGCAGGCGCACCCCCCATATGGCCGGGTTCTTCCTCTGGCTTGAGAGCACTAGGCCCACACTCGGCACACGCAAGACTAGGATCCTTCTTGATTACTTTGTTGAGGACGAGAAGAAAGAGGCGGGAAAGAAAGGTGCCTCAAAACGATCTAAAAAACCAAAGAGGTCGAAGCGATCAAAGAAGCGCAGGAAATAACTGGTCGGTTTTATATGAATCTTCATAATGGTCTCTTCGCCGGGGGCGTGCCGCCCTGCTGGCCCCCGCGCGAGCGATAGGCGGAAGATGGCAATCATTTTTTTATGGTTATTGATTTCCCATCTCTCTCTTCATCCTGAGGGTTCGGGGGCGGCGCCCCTAGGACTCGAAGGTCAAAGATCTTCTCGACTCCCCTCCGGTCGTCCCCCCCCCGACAAAGGATCAGTGGGGAGGGTCGTCCGGTGATTCCCGCGTGGTGTCTGGTTCTGAAGGAGGCACACAGATCAGTGCACGATCCAAAGACCCACGATCATTTTTATCGCATATGCCTGAGTTCAAGGCTCATGCTGAATTCTACAGAACTCATGAAGAGGTCATCCCAAAACTCTCCTGCCCTCATCTTCGCCGATGAAGAGCGATGGATGACAATGAAGAGATCTCAGTTTTTTCATTGCGCACCCATGCATTCGTCGCCTTCTCCCTCGCCCATGCCGGGGGGCGGCCAAGCCCCCTGGTCGAGGAGAGCGTTTAGAATTTCTGGAAGGAAGCATTTCAGTTCGAGGAGATCTTCAACCCTAGAGAGTTTTGGGAGATGCTCGAAAATAATTTCAGACGGTACGCCTGAGAGCCAACGGAACAATAAAAAAGAGCGAGAAAGACTTACGCCTTCTCGATATAGTGGTCCAGCGGCTCGATAGTGATCTCCTCGTGCTTCATCACCTCGATCGCCTCAGTCGCTGCCTTGGCCGCGGAGAGGGTGGTGATGTACGGGACCGAGTAGTCGATGGCCACCCGCATGATGGTGTAGTGGTCATGACGGGACTGCTTGTCTGAGGGGATGTTGATGATCTGGCTGATCTCGCCTTTGCGCATCATGTCGATGACATTGGGCGAGCCCTCCTGGACCTTCCTGACCATCTTCACCTCGACCCCAGACTGGCTGAGGTACTCGGCCGTGCCGCCGGTGCAGTAGATGGTCAGCCCGAGAGCCTGGAGTTTCCTGGCAATCGGGACGATCGACTCCTTCAACTCGTCGGAGACCGAGATGAAGACGTTCCCTTCCAGGGGGAGGTCGTTGTCGGCGGCGAGACAGGCCTTGTAGTAGGCCCGGCCGAAGTCGTAGTCCAGGCCCATCACCTCACCAGTCGACTTCATCTCTGGTCCGAGGACGGTGTCGACGCCAGGGAGTTTGCTGAACGGGAGGAGCACTTCCTTGACCGCCACATGGGAGATGGTACGCTCCTCATACCCGAGGTTTGCAAGTTTGCGCCCCATCATCACCTTCGCGGCGATCTTGGCGAGAGGGATACCAGTCGCCTTCGAGACGAAAGGCACAGTCCTGCTTGCCCGCGGGTTTGCTTCGAGCACATAGACGACGTCGTCCTTGACCGCGAACTGGATGTTGATCAGCCCGACGACCCCCATCTCGAGGGCGAGCCTGCGGGTGTAGTCCTTCACCCGGTCGGTCACAGAGGCTGAGAGAGACTGGGTCGGGATGACGCAGGCTGAGTCGCCGGAGTGGACCCCCGCCTCCTCGATATGCTCCATCACCCCGCCGATGAGCACCTCGTCCCCGTCGCAGACGGCGTCCACGTCGAGTTCCACGGCGTTCTGGAGGAAACGGTCGATGAGCACCGGGTGCTGCTTCGAGACCCGCACCGCCTCTTTCATGTAACTCTCCAGTTCGACCTCGTCATGGACGATCTCCATCGCCCGGCCGCCGAGCACATAACTTGGCCTGACCAGGACCGGGTAGCCGATCGTCCCCGCGATCGCCCTGGCCTCGTCCTCAGAGTAGGCCGAGCCGTTCGGGGCCGAGGGGATCTGGAGTTTGTCCAGCAGAACGCTGAACCGGTCGCGGTCCTCGGCCATGTCCATGGCGTCAGGCGAGGTGCCGAGCACCCTGGTCTTGAGTCCGAGACGTGCGATCTCCTGCTCGAGCGGGATTGCCAGGTTCACCGAGTTCTGCCCGCCGAACTGGACCATCACCCCGTCGTAGTCGTCGTTTTTGAGGATGTTGACGACGTCTTCGAGTTGCATCGGCTCGAAGAAGAGCCGGTCGGAGGTATCGAAGTCGGTGGAGACCGTCTCGGGATTGTTGTTGACGATGTGGACCGCAACACCCTCTTCCCGCGCCGCCTTCACCGCATGCACGGTGCAGTAGTCGAACTCGATCCCCTGCCCGATCCTGATCGGGCCTGAGCCGAGGATGAGCACCTTCTTGCGCGGGTCATGGAGATCCTCGTTCTCGTCCTCCCAGGTGGAGTAGAGGTACGGCGTCTGTGCCGGGAACTCGGCGGCGCAGGTGTCGACCATCTTGTAGGTCGGCCGGCCGGCGATCTCGTCGACCTGTGCCCGGTCCATGCCGGTGAGGCAGGCGATCTCGGTGTTGGAGAAGCCGTATCCCTTGGCGAACCTGACGACCTCCTCGTTCCTCTCCTCCCTGAGCCGCGTCTCGATCTCGACGATGTGGTTGATCTTCTCCAGGAAGAAGGGCGTGATCTTGGTGAGGTCGGCGACCTCCTCCACGCTCATCCCCTGCCTGAAGGCGTCGAAGAGACAGCCGAAGCGCTCGTCGGTGGGGCTGGTGAGGATCATCCTGATCTCGTTGGCATTGGTGTGCTCGCGCACATCGGTGTCGAGCGAACGCATCGCCTTCTTGAAGGCCTCTTCCAGGGTCCGGCCGATGGCCATCACCTCGCCGGTCGACTTCATCGCCGTGGTGAGCGTCCGGTCGGCGGTCTTGAACTTGTCGAAGGGCCACCGTGGAACTTTCACGACGACATAGTCGATGGCCGGTTCAAAGGAGGCCGGGGTCACGCCGGTGACCGGGTTGGTGATCTCGTCGAGGCGCAACCCGATGGCGATCTTGGCCGCCACCCGCGCGATCGGGTAGCCGGTCGCCTTGGAGGCGAGGGCCGAGGAGCGCGAGACACGCGGGTTCACCTCGATGACCCGGTAGTCGCCGTCCTTGTAGGCGAACTGGATGTTGCACCCGCCCTGCACGTTAAGAGCGCGGATGATCCTGATCGCCGCCGAGCGCATCATCTGGAACTCGTCGTCGCGCAGGGTGAGGATCGGGGCGACGACGACCGACTCGCCGGGGTGGACGCCCATCGGGTCGACGTTCTCCATCCCGCAGATGATGATGCAGGTGTCTGAGGCGTCGCGCATCACCTCGAACTCGATCTCCTTCCAGCCCATCACCGACTCTTCGATGAGCACCTGGTGGATGCGCGAGCGGTTGAGGCCGACGTCGACGATCCGGCGGAGTTCTTCTTCGGTGTGGGCGATCCCGCCGCCGGCGCCGCCGAGGGTGTACGCAGGCCTGATGATCGCAGGAAGGCCGACCAGGTCGAGCGCCCTGTCGAGGTCCTCGATGTGCTCGAGGATCATGCTCTTCGGGACAGGTTCGTTGATCCGGTTCATCAGATCTTTGAACTTTTCGCGGTCCTCGCCCTCGTAGATCGCCTCGAGCGGCGTGCCAAGGATCTCAACGCCCTCGAGGGCGCCCATCTCGGCGAGTTCGGCCGTCAGGTTCAGCCCGGTCTGGCCGCCCATCCCTGAGAGGATCCCGTCGGGCTTCTCCTTCTCGATGATCTTCGCGATGATCTCGGCCTGGAGCGGCTCGATATAGACTTTCTCGGCCATCTCGGGGTCGGTCTGGATGGTCGCCGGGTTGGAGTTGACCAGGACCACCC
>JAQVHG010000080.1 GCA_028696365.1 Methanofollis sp. | reverse complement strand
CACATGTCTTCGGGCGGGAGGTCCTGCGAGTACGAGGCGACCTTGCCGATCCCGCTGACGGTGGCGATCTCTACGAAGGGCTGCCACGCAATGTAACCGTCGACCTCGCCGGTCGAGAGGAGCATTGGCATGGGGCCGACGCCCTGGCTGTAGGTGACGCCGACCTCGGCGCCTTCGGTTGTAGGGGTCGTCGGGGTCTCAGGTTCTGAGACGCATCCGGCGACGACGAGAAGAGCTGCAAGTCCGATGGCGAGGACCGCAGCAAGCATCTTGTTTGCCATGAGGTACTGGTCAGCCTGGGGGTATTTATAGGTCGTCGTCTTACTGTGTCAAAATTGTCCAATAGTGCTGCTCTTCTAATCTGTGTGTCCTTTTGTCTATATATCGCTCCTCTTCGTCCTCTCTTTTCCGGCGTATTGTGTGGACATATGGGAGAACATTTATCTCTGTTTACCCAGAAGGAATAATCCATGATCCAGGCAGACCCGGTCGAGCGCATCATCAAGGCAGCGCTCATCTCTGACGAGGAGTTTGTGACAGTTATCCAGCATGTACTGAAGAATGACCTGCGGGTGAGCGTGCGCGAACTCTCCGAGCGGAGCGGGGTCGCCCAGAGCACACTCTATAAGGTGCTCACCGGTAAACGTTCGCCCACGCTCCCCACCCTACGGGCGATCGTTAATAGTGTCCGCTCATTCGCCCGTATCCCGGAGGAGGCCTTTATCGGGCTCATCGCCGCGCGCTATGTCCTCGAGTCCATCCAGGAGCGGACGGCGGTCGTCGACGGTCACGAGTTTAGGGTACGGGAGTACCCGGTCTATACCTTTGAGGACGCGATCATCGCCGCCGTGCGGGCCGAGCGAGAGGGTGCCATTGCGGTCGTCTGCGCCCCCATCGCCTCCTCGACGATCGAGCAGTTGGTCAGGATCCCAGTGACGACGATCGTGCCAAAGGACAGTATCCAGCGGGCGATCGAGTCGGCGGCGCGCAAGGCGTGGTTGTGAACTGATCGATTGTTCTGATCTTTCTGTTCAGTGGTTTCCCTCTATTCACCACTCAATGGGAGTCCGGGAGTAGATCCCCCGGCAGAGGCCGTGAGTACACTCGCTTGGTCCTCCCTCTCCTGGCCTCATCCCAGACGCATACCGATATTTCTCATCTCCCGCCCTCCTCACCTCATCCGCTCCCGTCCTCTCTCCCCACAAGTTCATTTCTTCTGAGGCCGCAAGGTACACCACCATGCATCGTGATCTGCTGCGGCGAGGCAGACTCAGTGACGACCGTACCGGCGAGGTAATGCACTTTCTCTCCTCGATGACGGCCGATCACTGGATCGCCGAGAAAGATATCCAGGTGGACATGGCCCACCTCCTGATGCTCAGGAAACAAGAGATCATCGGGGAGGACGCGGCCAGGGCACTGATGGGTGCGCTTCTCGCCTTCCACGAGGACGGGATCCCTGACGAAGCCTATGACGAATGTTTTGAGGACATCCACGCCGGAAAAGAGGCGGCGCTCATCGCCCGCGTCGGCGAGGAGTTCGGCGGCCGCCTGCATATGGGCCGGTCCAGGAACGACGAGGTGGCGACCTGCATCAGGATGCGCCTGCGTGAAGAACTACTCGGGTGTATGAGCGCGCTCTGCGACCTGAGACAGGTGCTGCTCGACCTTGCCGAGGCGCACCGCGAGACGATCATGCCGGGGTTCACGCACCTCCAGCACGCCCAGCCGACCACCCTCGCCCACCACCTCCTCGCCTACGAGGCGGCCTTCGGGCGGGACTTCGGGCGGCTCGCCGACGCCTATGCCAGGGTGAACGAGTGCCCCCTCGGTGCGGCGGCCTTCGCCTCGACCGGGTACCCCATCGACCGCGAGATGACTGCCGGGCTCCTCGGGTTCGCGCGACCGATGGGCAACTCGATGGACGCCGTCGCCACCCGCGACTTCGCCCTGGAGAGCCTCTCTGCCTGTGCGGTGATGATGACCACCGCGAGCCGCCTCTGCGAGGAGATGGTCGTCTGGTCGAGCGCCTTCGTCCGGTTCGTCCAGCTCGCCGACGGTTACTCCTCGACCAGTTCGATCATGCCCCAGAAGAAAAACCCCGACACCGCCGAGATCATGCGGGCAAAGGCCGGGACCGTCGCGGGATCGCTCGTCGGGGCGATGACCATCACCAAGGGACTCCCGATGAGTTACAACCGCGACCTCCAGGAACTCACCCCCCATCTCTGGCGGGGCGTCGCCGCCGCGCGCGAGAGCCTGATTGTTCTGGCCGGGATGCTCTCGACCGCGACCTTTGATACGAAGCGGATGGCCGCCGAGTCTGACCGCGGCTTCTCGACCGCCACCGAACTTGCCGACGTCCTGGTCAGGGAGTACGGGCTCCCCTTCAGGACGGCGCACTCGGTCGTCGGCCGGGCGGTGAAAGAGGGCGCCCTCGACCTTGCCACCCTCGAAGCGGCGGCAGAGGAGGTCGCCGGGCTCTCGCTCACCGGGCGCGGGCTCACCGCCGCACGGGTGGACGCCGCCCTCGACCCGGCCATCAGCGTCGCTGAACGCAAGGCCATCGGCGGCCCGGCGCCAGAAGAGACGGCACGGGCCCTGACCGCACGGAACAAAGACCTTGCGGCCGACGAGGCCGCCACCGCCAGGCTGGCCGGAGCCGTGGAAACGGCCCTTACCCGCCTGGCCGAAGAAGCCAGGAGGATGACAGAAGCATGAGTACCTATATGACCGGCGACATCGTCGCCGCCTCCTGCCGGGGCCACCCGGTGGAAGGGATCTATATCACCGACCGCGACGGCATGGCGGTCCTCAAACTGAAGAGCGGCTACAACATCGGCGTCGACCAGGAGACCTGCACCCTGGTGCGGCGTGCCGGCGACCAGCCCATCCCCGCGGTCCCCACCGTGGTGCAGGACGAAAGCCTGCCAGAACTTGCGATCATCTCCACCGGCGGGACAATCGCCTCCAAGATCGACTACCGCACCGGGGCCGTGACCAGCCAGTTCACCGCCGACGACATCCTCAGGGCGGTGCCAGGGCTTACCACGGTCGCCCGCTACCGTGCCGAGATGCTTGCCACCATCCTCTCTGAGAACATGACCCCGTCCACCTGGCAGGCCCTGGCCAGGGCAGTGCATGCCGCGGTCACCAACGGTGCCGAGGGGGTCATCGTCACCCATGGGACCGACACGATGTCCTACTCTGCCTCGGCACTCTCGTTCATGCTCGACACCCCGTCCCCGGTCGTCTTCGTCGGGTCGCAGCGGTCGGCCGACCGGCCGAGCAGCGACAACGTGATGAACGCCATGTGTGCGGCCGCCGCCGCACGGAGCGACCTCGGTGAGGTGGCGGTGGCGATGCATGCCACCACCAACGACGACCTCTGCGCCGTCCACCGCGGGACAAGGGTGCGAAAGATGCACACTTCCAGGCGCGACGCCTTCCAGAGCCACGAGATGGCCCCGATCGCCACCGTCGCCTACCCCTCGCTCGCGGTCGACCTCTCCCCTGAGGCGGTCCGCCGGGGTGAGGCCGAACCGGCCCTTCACGCCGACCTCGAGGAGCGCTGCGGGCTCCTGTCCTCCTATCCAGGCATGCCAGAGGAGGCAGTCAAGGTCTATGAGGACTTCAAGGGCCTGGTCATCGCCGGCACCGGACTTGGCCACGTGGGTTCTGGGTGCATCGAAGCCCTGCGCGAGATGATCGACGCCGGGACCACCGTCGTCATGACCTCCCAGTGCCTCCACGGCCGGGTCTGCGACCGGGTCTACGACACCGGCCGCGACCTCCTTGCCGCGGGCGTGGTAGAGGGCGAGGACATGCTCCCAGAGACCGCACTCACCAAACTGATGTGGGTGCTGGGCAACACCGCCGACAGGGAGGAGGCGCGGAGGCTGATGGCCACCAACCTCAAAGGCGAGATCAGAAGGAGGTCAGATTATGGATTTTAAGGCGCTCGGGCTCAAGGCCGGGATCGAGATCCACCAGCAGCTCGACACAGAGGAGAAACTCTTCTGCCACTGCCCCACCACCCTGCGCGAGACCGAGGAGCACACCGGCGAGTTCGTCAGGTACCTCCATGCGACGGTCTCTGAGATGGGCGAGGTCGACCGTGCGGCGGCAGAGGAGATGATGAACCGCCGGCAGTTCCACTACCTTACCTACGACACCACCTGCCTGGTGGAGAACGACGAGGAACCCCCGGCCCCGATGAACCCCGAGGCCCTGGAGATCGCCCTCCAGGTCGCCAGGACCTTCGAGATGCACCCGGTCGAGCAGGTGCACACCATGCGCAAACTCGTCATCGACGGCTCGAACACCAGCGGGTTCCAGCGGACGGCGATGGTGGCGCTTGCCGGCGTCCTGCCAGGCGACGGCGAGGTCGAGACCATCTGTCTCGAAGAAGAGGCGGCCCAGCGCGTCGAGGGGAGTACCTTCTCCCTCGACCGTCTCGGCATCCCGCTCGTCGAGATCACCACCTCGCCCTGCATGCACACCCCTGAGGCGGTCCAGGAGACGGCCAAGTATATTGGGATGGTGCTCAGGTCCACCGGCCAGGTAAAGCGCGGCCTTGGGACGATCCGCCAGGACGTCAACATCTCGATCAGGGACGGCGCACGGGTCGAGATCAAGGGCGTGCAGGAACTCGATCTCATCGCTGAGGTGGTCCGCCGTGAGGTGACAAGGCAGGTGAACCTCCTCGCAATTCGCGACGAACTCCGGGCGCGCAACGCCTCGGTCGGTGAGGTGACCCACGACGTCACTGCCCTCTTCACCGATACGAAGTCTTCGATCCTCAAGCGCGCCAAGTCGATCCTCGCGGTAGTCCTACCAGGGTTTGCCGGGTTGGTCGGGCGCGAGGTCCAGCCTGGTCGGCGGCTCGGCACCGAGATCTCCGACTACGTGAAGAAGTGCGGGCTTGGCGGGATCTTCCACACCGACGAACTCCCGGCCTACGGCGTCACGGCAGAGGAGGTCGCCGCCCTCCGGGCGCACCTTGGCGTGGCCGACGAAGACGCGGTTATCCTCATCTCAGGGAGCAAGGAAAAGGCCGCCTGCGGGGCGAAGCAGGTCCGCCACCGCGCCCGCCTCGCTCTTGAGGGCGTGCCAGAGGAGACCAGGAAGATGCTCGACGAGGGGAACACAGCGTACATGCGCCCCCTCCCTGGTGCTGCCAGGATGTATCCCGAGACTGACGTCCTCCCGGTGACGATCACCGACGAGCACTGGGCGGCGGTCAGGGTGCCAGAACTTCTCTCAGATCTAGCACGCAGGATGGAGGACGAACTCGATCTCGACCCCGCGGTGGCCAGGCAGGCCGCCTACTCTGAGCACCTCCCGCTCTTCAGAATGGCGGTGCAGGCTGGGATCAAACCTAACCTTGCGGCGCGGACGGTGCTTGGCACCCTCAAGGAACTCTCCAGGGACGGCGTCGCCGTCGATAAGATCGGCGACCAGGACGTCTTGACTGTCCTTACTGCCGTTGAGAAGGGCGAGGTCGCAAAAGAGGTGATCCCCGACCTCCTCACCGAAGTGGCGGGTGGGAAAACGGCGGCCGCAGCGGTCGCCGACCATGCCGGTGGGGTCTCGGCCGAGGAACTAGCCGAGATCGTCGAGAAAATTGTTGCCGAGCGGATCGAGTTTGTCCAGGAGAAGCAGATGCGTGCCCTTGGTCCGCTGATGGGCGTTGTGATGAAGGAAGTCCGTGGCAAAGTCGACGGCAAGATCGTGAGCGAGGCCCTGAGGTCCGAGATCTCGCGAGTGATCTGAGCAGAGCAACATCTTTAAACCACGTATTGAGTAAATATATAGGGAGTTTGATTATGGGAAAAACAGGAACCACGACCTGGGCCCAGGTGAAGAATGTCAGAGGCAAGATCCGCCTGGTCCGGGCACAAGAGGCGACCCATAAGAAGCCGGGGCCGAACCAGCGCTTCAAGGCGTCTGCAACCCTGAAGAAGATCGAGATCCAGAACGAGCGCCAGCAGGGGCGCGGTGGCCGTCGAGGTGGCCGCCGCCGTGGTCGCCGTGGTCAGGATATGACCGACCAGCGTGTCCGCAGGCGGATGCTGCGCTCCAAGACGACCGCCCTCGGCGTGAAGCAGAAGTCCAGGTGAGACCCGCGGGTCACACCCTCTAATTATCTTTTATATCTCTGGTGTCCATTCATTGTATGGATCCAAAGACTGCCGTTTTGAACTATCAGTATGGCGAGAGAGCGAAATCTGAACTTCTTCTAGCCTCAAAACTCATCGCCAGCATGCCGGGTTTTCCTGGTGGCGAGAAGATGGGCGGGAAGCGGATGCTCCTCATGGTGCTCGAAGGTGTCAGGTCAGAGATCGCCTTTGCTCACGGGAGCACCGGGCACGACGGATTCAGGAAGGCCCTTGAGTCCCTGGACGCTGCGATTTCGGCAGTCGAGGGGTTGAACTTTGAGGAGGCCCTCCCGAAAGTGGCCGAGGCCGTTTCCGCGTCGACGACGGTTGCCCAGGAGTCATGGGAGGCGCTGACCAGCCATGGACTTCTCTGAGTTTCTCAGTTTCCTTGAAGGGCGCCAGACTGTGCGGAAGTACGACCCCGAGCAGGAGATTGCCGAGGATGAGGTCGAGTCTATCTTGAAGGCCGCGTCATCGGCACCGAGCGCAGGCAACCGTGAATCCTGGGACGTCGTCGTCGTGAAGGCCGAAGACCAGCGCGAAGCCCTTGCTGAGGTCGCCTATGACCAGGCGCATATCAGGGACGCCCCGGTCATCTTTGTCGTCTCCGCAAACTACATCCGTTCGATGTCAAGGTACGGCGAACGGGGCATCCTTTATGCCCTTGAGGACGCAACCATTGCCTGTACCTATATGATGCTCGCCGCCCATGCCCTCAGGCTTCATACCTGCTGGACTGGTGCCTTTGAAGATGATGGTGTTCGAGAGGTGCTCGGCCTCCCGCCGCATCTCAGGCCGGTGGCCCTTCTTGCCGTCGGCAGGGGTGAGATCCCGTCTGCCAGGACTGAACGGATGCCGATAGGCGAGCATGTACATAGAGAGACGTGGTAATATTCTGGGAATGTGAGATTCATGACCGACTATCTTGTAACACTCGAATCCGCATGGATCATCAAGGACGTCAAGTCTCTCGACGATGCTGTGGGGATCGCAATCAGTGAGGCAGGCAAACGCCTCAATCCTTCGGCAAAGTTTGTCGAGATCGAGAGCGGGTATAGCCAGTGCCCGTACTGTGAAGAAGACCTGAACTGTGCTCTGGTCGTTGCGAACACCGCCCTGGTCGGACTCCTGCTCTCGATGAAGGTCTTCAATGCCGAGTCAGAAGAGCATGCGAAGAGGATTGCGAAGTCGGTCGTCGGCAGGGCGCTCGGCACCATTCCCCTCAAGGTCGCGGATGTGCAGGAGTTATGATCAGCGTCGTTGGGCATACGGCCATCGACCATATCTGCACGGTGCCGCATTTTCCTGAGCGGCACACATCGGTTTACACCCTCGACCACCAGATCTTCTTTGGCGGCGGGGCGGCGAATATCGCTGCGGGGATCGCGACGCTCGGCGAGGCTTGCGAACTGGTCAGTGCGGTCGGCTCGGACTTTCCGAGCAGTGCCTATGATCAGAGGCTGGATGAACTCGGGATCAAGCGCCGGTTCTTCGAGGTGCCTGACCGCCCGACGGCGACGGCCTTTATGTTCAACGACGTCGGCGGCGATCAGATCACCTATTTCGACTGGGGTGCCTCGACGGTCTTTGCGGAGGCCGAGGCCCCGGCCCTGAATTTCGTGCATATGGCGACCGCAGACCCGTCTTTCAACGTGCGGGTCGCAGAAAGAAGCGAGTTTGCCTCATTTGATCCCGGTCAGGACATCCTGAAGTATACGAAGGAGCAGTTCGAGGCGATCCTCGACAATATCAACATCCTCTTTGCAAACAGGCACGAGGCAAGGCAGATGGCCGAGACGATCGGGACGACGGTGCACGACCTGGCGGCACGGGTGGACCTGGCGGTCTTTACGATGGACTCGAAGGGGTGTATGCTCTGCACCGACGGCGAGAAGATGCATGTCCCGGCGATCCGCGTCGAGATGGCCGACCCCACAGGAGCGGGCGACGCCTTTAGGGCTGGGTTCCTGACCGCCTATGCTCGCGGCTACGACGCGGTCCGCTGCTGCACCATCGGGACGACAGCGGCATCCTTCGTGGTCGAGAAAGTTGGGTGCCAGACCAACCTCCCAACCTGGGAGCGGTTGGCACGGCGGCATGAGGAGCACTTTGGACCGATTGTGAAGAGGTGAGAAAAGATGACATGGGCAGCACTGACATCTGGCGGCAAGGACTCGGTCCTTGCCATCCAGCGGGCGATCGACGCCGGGATCGAGGTCTCGGCTCTGGTGACGGTCAGGCCTGAGAACCCGCATTCATATATGTTTCACTCGGCCAACCTGGATGCCGTTCGGGTGATGGCCGAGGTCGCCGGGATGGAGTATCACGAGATCCCGTCGGCCGGCAAGAAGGAAGAAGAGATCTTTGAGATGGAGGAGGGGCTCGAGGCCCTCGGGCTCGATGGGATTGTCACCGGAGCGGTGGCCTCGACCTACCAGCGTGCGCGTCTGGAGGCGATTGCGGGCAGGCTCGGGATGCGCCTCTCTGCCCCGCTCTGGCATATGGACTATGCCGCTCTCCTGCGCGAG
>JAQVHG010000079.1 GCA_028696365.1 Methanofollis sp. | reverse complement strand
TCACGCAGTACGACGTCACCATCCACACCCTCGCTCCCGAGGGCCTGGAGATGCCGCCGAACGTCGTCGAGGAGTTGCGCGAGCGGGGTGTCGAGATCGTGGTCCACGACGAGATCAAGGAGTTCACGCGGGCACTCGACGTGATGTACGTCACCAGGATCCAGCGCGAGCGCTTCCCTGACTCGGCCTCGTACTACGCCGTGGCCTCGAGTTACCGGGTCACCCCAGAACTCCTCGCGGAGGCGCGGGAGCAGATGATCGTCCTCCACCCGCTGCCGCGGGTCGACGAGATCGACCCCAGGGTCGACGCCCTCCCGCACGCGAAATATTTCCAGCAGGCAAGGAACGGCGTCCCGATCAGGATGGCCCTCCTCCTGGAGGTGATGGAATGAAAGAGGAACCAGGGGTGCTTTTACAGATCAGTCCGATCAGGAACGGGACGGTGATCGACCACATCACCGCAGGCGAGGCCCTCAATGTCCTCAAGATCCTCGGGATCACCGGGACGACCGACGAGTGCCTCTCCATCGCCACCAATGTGGCGAGCGAGAAGTCGGGCAAGAAGGACATCGTCAAGATCGAGGAGCGCGAACTCTGCGCCGAAGAGGTCGACCGCATCGCCCTCATCGCCCCACATGCCACGATCAACATCATCAGGGACTATCTGGTCTGCGAGAAGATGGGGGTCGAGATCCCGCAGGTGCTCCTTGGCGTGGTCAGGTGCCCGAATCCAGGGTGCATCTCCAACACCAACGAACCGATCAAGAGCAGGTTCGAGGTGACGAAGCGGGGGCTGCACTGTCTGTACTGCGACTGGTACCTGAAGGACGATATCCCTGGGCATATTATCTGAGGATTTTTTTCTTCTTTTTTTGTGGTGAAAAGCCGCGAAGAGGCCGGATGAAATCTGGTCAAAGGAAGGGGATCGCCCTCCAGAGGAAACAACGCAAATGTACCATCGCCAGAAAACTCTCTGATCGGGTCCACTCCCGCCCACATGCCGACTAGTGGCGGCCCACAACCAGAACACAACGATAATTTTTCCGGGATTGGAACTGCCGTCTCCAGGCTGAAAGAACCCTGGATGCCCCTGACAAGAGGAGAAAGAGCAGTCACTTATTCTTTTTCCACTCCAATCAACTTTCCATTTTCGTCATAAATCGTATGAACAATGATTTCACCACCATCAACAGACCGATAGGTAAAAATTCCCCCCCATTTATTTTCATCTATAAAAAACTGTACCATTTGTCCGTTATAATAGACGTTGCCAACGCTGCCTCCTTCTCGTTCTCTGTACTCAATTCCATATCTCTTATACTTGGAAAACCTCTGTGCAACTGATTCACCCTGTCCAGACCCTCCCGATACATCCGCTACATATGTGTCCGATCCAGACGACTTTTTCAAATCAGACAGGTTTCTTTGTTTATATTCCTCTTGGCTATATCTTTCAATTCCTATTAATTCACCAAAAGGATTTACACTCCCATCTCCATTGTCTATCACTTTTCGGGATGTATGGACGTCAACCGTACCATCAGCGTTAAGATATTCGTAATAGACAGACGATGCATTATCAACTAATTCGGCACCATCCCAAAAGTATCTGACAAGGTCACCATTAAAACACATTTTTCCTTTTTCATCAAAAGAGATGCCATATGCGCCGTATTTGGACAATAGTTCCTGCTCAGTAGGGACATTTGGGGTTGTCTGCAAACTATCATTTTCTCCCGCGACCACATATGTGATGCCAGCGGCGTAATCCCCAATTGCGATTCTTGATATGCCTGATGTTGCAAATACTGCTGCAGTACCAACAACAAGCACCAGCGCCAGGACAATACCAAAAGTCGTCGTTTTCTTTGTTTTCATGATGGACACGATCCTTTCTTCAATCGCATTTTTGCTGAAGTTGGTGCAGAACGGCGTCAGTCCGCTTTTCTTTTCCTCCATGGTGATGAGGGTACGAGCATACGCTGATCTCGTCGTCTCGCCAAACGTCCGCACGATCGCTTCATCGCAGGCAAGTTCGATATCCCGGTTTGCAAGGGCATACATCACCCATACAAGAGGATTGAACCAGTGAACGCACAGAGCAGCAGCCAGCAGACTCTTTGCCAGCGTATCAAACCGCATGACGTGCGTGTACTCATGGGCAAGGATATACCACAACTGACGTTTGTCGGTATAATCCATGGATTTCGGCAACAATATCACCGGCCTGATGATCCCGTACGTCAATGGAGCGGAAATTGTATCAGAGCATTTGATCTGCACAGGGCGCCGTGTCGGATGCTCCTGTTGCCACGCAGCCACAAGGTCGCTCTCAACCGGCAACGCCGTCCGGTATTCTCGACGGCATCGTACATGCGTGACGATGAAGAACAGGGCACAGGCGAAGATGCCGGCCAACCACACCAGTGTCAGAGGGGAGACGGACAGGGCAGACGATACTGAGGGTGCGGGTGTTTCTGAAGCGATGAAAAGAGAGTGAATCCCTTCAGCCGTCGAGATCGGAGTGACGATCTGTTCCGAGAACATACTTCCCACCTGGTCCATCAGCGTATAGACGCTAAACCGCGATGGTATGGAATACGGAACGAGCAAGCGGCACACCACAATGCCCCACAGTACCAGAAAGGTAATTTTCGGGACTCTGTGCAGGAACATCGCACGGACCGCCACGACCACCAGTATGAGGATGGATGCGGAGAGTGTCATACCGAGTATCGACATACCCACCACCTCATTCCAGACTGTTGACCATCTGCTTCAGGCGCTCGATCTCGTCTCTGGACAGGTTCTTGCGCCCTAATATAGAGGCGACAAGTTGGTCGGCAGCACCGTCGTACATCTTTTCGATGAGTTCATCTGTTTCAAATTCCTGTGCGTCTTCCCGAGTGACACGCGGGTGGCACACAAAGTGCGGGTCGATCCTTTGAATCGCTCCTTTATCCACGCATTTTTTGATGACCGTATAGGTGGTCGTCTTGCTCCAGCCCACCTGCTCTTTCAGGATCTCCGCGATCTGTTTTGCGGTGGTATCCCCCTCTTTCCAGAGGACTTCCATGACCCTCAATTCAGAGTCAAATAATTTGATCGCCATGTGTACGGCTCCCTTGTGGCCAGGGATCAGAGTGCGAGTGTCCCGGCCATTCTACTACAATAGAATGGCAGTACTCTGACTGTATTTATAGGATTCGATCTGAACACGAGAATGATAAGAGGACTAAGGGCGCGGCTTTCAGAATTCTGTCCTACCGTGGGGCGATGACCTCGACGAAGGCGATGGCCAGGGGGCCGCAGAACAATAGACCTTACGAGGAGGATCGGCTTTTAGAGATCCTCTTGATGGTTTTTGAGGGAGGGATCGCCGCCTCCGCGTCCTCCTCACGCAAGCGAGAGGCGGCGGAAGGCAACACCCGCGTCATGGTCATCCATGCTGCCTTCCCGACTCCATCGTCATCCGGGGGGACGACCGGAGAGGGTCGAGAAGATCTTTGGTCTTCGCTGTCCGGTGGCTGCGAGCGCGAGCGAACTTGAGAATATCTCTATTTTCGAGGGAGCCTCCGGTGTGAGGCTGTGGGAAGGCTGTTCAGTCGAATCCATCCTGGGAGTAACCGAGGGATTCTCCAGAGCCAGATCAACAACTTTATCCTACCATCAGAGATATGAACACCTATGGTCTCAGGGTCATTGAAGGCAAGGACCATTCCAAGTGTTCCCTGTCCCATGCATGGATCGCGTGATCGAAGGAGAGGAGGATTGATCGCACTCCTCCTCGTCCTCTTTATTTGCTGTGCCGGGTGCGTCCAGGAACAGCCCATGAATCCATCTGAATATGGCGACAATTCTTCCACAGAATCGATCTCTCGATCAGATGCGGTCATCATTGCCCTTTCTCATCCAGGAGTGCCCGAAGCAATCGATAATGTATCGTTCCAGATCTCCGTCGGGGAGCTCAGTGTCTCGACACTCAGTATCCCAGTCCCGGATTATCCCAAAGAGTTCTACGTTGTCTCCATCGAACGTTCCAATATCAGTACCGACGAACCACTCGAAACACTCCTTGTCGACGTGACCAAGGACGGGCGGATCTATAAAGTCCGCCGAATGCCTCCCAACCCAGAGAATACTGAGTAAGGGATCACCCTGGAACATTTTCCCTGGAGCATATCCCAAAACTCTCTAGGGGTGAAGATCTCCTTGAACTGAAGTGCTTCCTTCCAGAAATTCTAAACGCTCTCCTCGACCGGGGGGCTTGGCCGCCCCCCGAACCCCCCGCCACCACGATAGGTCGAGGACGGTAACACCCCTCTCATTGGTCATCGTTTATGCCTTCCGACCCTATCGTGGTCCCGGGGGTCCGGGGGCAGATCCCCCGGCCAAAGAGGGAGGAGTTTCTACAGAGCCGAAAACGGGGGATGTTTTGCAAGCCACTCAGCACATGTCCCGGAAAAATCACCGGTGAAATGCAGGTACATTTTTTAGGCCAGGCGTGTCCGTTAGAACAAGGGAGACCCCGGCGACCGTGCTGGAAATAATATATATTAATATGGACATATAAGGCATCGTGGAGAGCGATCCGGCTTCCCAGCGGGATCCGGTGCAAACATCTACGGGCTGACAGAACCCCGCACGGCCCGGAGGCAGAGAGAATACGTAAGCACGTCATTCGTATGCCGCGGGGGAAAGGGGAGAGAGAGAACACATGGAAAGAAGAACTGCCATCCGGGCATTCATCATCCTCCTGGCACTCCTGCTGGTGGGCGTCACACTGGTGCCGGTGATGAGTGCAAGCGACGAAAAAGGTGAATCCTCCATCACCATCGGTATCGACGTGCCCGAACCGGAGCCAACGGTCGTACCATCAGATGAAACATTACAATCTCTCAGGGAAAAAGACGACGGAGTGATCATCGACGATACCATCACCTACCTCACCTACTGGAATGAAAGGATGAAATGGGACCTATCTGAGGAGGAGATCAAGAGGTGTTCCCAGAACCTTGAAGAAAACATATTGGTCAGGTATTATGATGCAGACCATGATTCCTACCACATAAACGATCTCGACGCATTTGGCGAAGCGTTAGGTCCTGCCCTCGGGCTGAATAACGAGCAAACCGTGGCTTTTGTCCAGACACACAGAGAACAACTTGTGATCGATCATCAGAACTATCACCTCCCGCCGCGATGGTGAGGCCGGATCCCCGCGAGTTCATCGATCACCGCCTCCATGCCGGATGACGAGCACTGGACTGATACGCGAACGAAGAAGGAAGAACGAATGATTCCAGAGAGGTGCACGTTCTGTAAAGGAACTCTGCATGAAGGAAAAACCGAGTTCATCGCAAGCGAGACGAGATCATCGTCATCAAAGATGTCCCTGCTTTCCGTCTGCGACCACTGTGACGAGGTATATTACGGCGCGGATGTTTCCCGAAAGATCGAGGCCGTGATGAGAGGTCCATAACGGCAGGACCTGCTGCCGTCCGCTCGCCGCAGGCGAGGTCGAACTCACCGGCTAGGAGGGGACGGAGAGGTGCGTTCACCCTCTTCGGTGTCTTGATTCACCGGGCCTATAGGTATAAGGAAGTCCATCCCAGAACCCTCCGAGTATGGCTTTGTAGAAAACCTCTTGATGAATATCTCTGCGGGGGGCTAGCCGCCCCCCGGTCCCCCCGCGTGAAGATAGGGGGTGGACGGCAGTACGCTCTTCATGGTCATTGATGGTGCCTTCCCGGCCCTATCTTCATCCAGGAGGTCCGGGCGGCACTCGCCCCCGGCGAGAAGATGGGGGAAGGCGGTTGAATCGCGCTCGTACCAAGAATTGGTGAGGTTTTCTACAGGGCCCCGAGTATAAAATAGAAGGCTTTGCAGAAATCGTCTTGATAGGTTCTCTTCGACGGGAGGCTGGCCTTCCCCGGCGCGAGCACGGAGGAAGGCGGATGAATCAGAATCAAACCAAGAAAAGATAATGATTTATACACAGCCAAAAATAAATCAGTTTTGAGAACGATGACCTCCGAAACACATTCTCCCCAGAAAAAGGTCAGAGGAGTCATAGGCATACTCTTCGGCGTGCTCCTGTACTATCTTTGGGTCGCCGGGATCATCGCGATGCTGTTTACGTTTTTCACCGAACCCTCGGGCATGGGAGTGTTTACCGTGAAATTCCCCCACGCCGTGCAGACATGGCTCGTCACCGGGACTTTACCATTCTTCATCATATCAGGCCACTACCTCTTCTGCCGGGGGACGGGCGAAAACGACCTCCTCTATGACCTAGCCGGAGGAGCCGGCGCACTCCTTGGTTTTCTCCTGTGGCTTACGGTGCTTGGAGTGATGGAAGTTCTTGGAGTTGCCGTACCATACTTCACCAACCTTGTCGGGGGGTTTCTTCTCATAGCCGTCCTGAGCGTGATCTTCTGGAGGGCCTGGAGACCAGGAGCATGAAGAAAATATCTTCTTATCCCTTCCCCAAGAATCTCCATCAAAGATCGCGACGAACACATTGCATTTCTCATCCATCTTTCACCGCCGGTCCCCGCCCTCCCCGATCACCACACGATATCTCTCGCGCACTGCCTGCACCTCCCTCTCGCTCAACCCGTCAACGATTCCCCTGCACTTCACCAGAAATCGGGGAACCTGTTGTGCAAGCCTCCCGGCATATGCTCCGGACACCTCACCGGCAACATAATACTGCGTCTCCACGCGTGCCTACCGCGCCCTCTCCACCATCTCGCACTCCCCTGGGGTGAAGAACCCGTCAAGGAGGCGCTGCATCAACACAATCGTGCAGGTATGGTTCTCACACCTGAACCCGATCTCTGTCAGCACGGAGTACAGAGAAAAATAGAGAGAATAATAGCCGGTCGAGATCTTTCAGTCATTTGAGGTGACCGAGTGCATGGCCTCCATCGCTTCCTCAGCTTTTTTCAGATATGCACCTGCAAGATTGTCATTTGGTGCGACCAGTCTGATGCCGTTCCTGATCCCGGCACACCAGGAGAGTCTGTCCTTCATGTCATCACCGCTCTGACAAATAACTCGGCGTTCTTCCAGACGATGTGGTTCTTCTTCACCTCACGCACAAGGGGGTCGGACCGATATTTCTGATCGAACGCCGTCTCGGGGTACGCCTTGACGTTGATCTCGACATCATACATCTCCCCGATCTTTGCGACCTCCTGTTCGTCATACGTTCCCGCGACGAAGACATCGAGATCAGACGCCTCCGTCTCCATGGCTTTCGCATAACTCCCGAAGAGCAGGGTGGTCCCTCGCGTGAACGAGGAGACCCTGTCCATCACTTCGGAGAGGGAGGGGTGTTCTTCCATACACTGGATCTTTTTGTAAATCTCAGCGAGAACGAAATATTGAATCGAGATTTCACCGGGTTTGATCTGGAAGAGTCTGATCTTCCCGTGCTGCGACGATGCAAGTACTCGTTTCTCTTCAAGGCGGACCAGGACAGTCTGTGCCGTCCCATGACTGAGAGGGAGATGGGTGCAGACTTCCCTGATGTAGTATTCACGGTCATACCCGTCTGAGAAGAGAGCGAGCACCTGGAGGTCGTTCTCAGTGATGTCCAATTTTTTAGATATTCGTCCATTTATTTAGACAAAATATATAGAGGTATTGATCTGAGAGGCCCCTGGGAAACACCACTTCTGGAGGGCAGAGGGGGGCTGGTCTTAGAACAAAACCCTCTCCATCTTCAATTACCCCATCTCAGAGACCGAGCCCTCGCCAAGAGGGAGACGGGGCTGTGAGAGACCATATATAATTCTGTCATGATAGATCCCATTCACAGATGGTGAAGAGATGGAGAGAAAAAAGAAGAGGAACATCCTGGCCGTGCTGGTCGCCGTCTGCCTTCTCGTCGTGGCGGCCGGCTTCCTCCTCATCGCCCCCGCCTTCGTCGAGACCACGCTCTCGGTCAACTCCTACGTGATCGAAGTCACCGGTCTTACCGGCCTGCCTGTGGACGGCACCGCGACGGTCATGGTCCCCCTCCCTGTGAACATGGAGAGCGAGCAGGTGATGAGCGAGGAGGTGTTCACCGAAGATCAGGTCGAGGGATGGGACGTGGCGGTACAGGATACCCCCTAAGGGAGGATGCTTTCGTTCACGACGACAGAACGCAACGCCTCAGACATCTTCGCCCCCTTCGGAGTCGGAGAGCATGAGATGAAAGAAAAGGCGCGGCTGCTGGCACCCGTGCTCGCGACGCCAGACAACACGAGCCTTGCCGAATTCTGTCAGATGTCAGACGGCACCTATACCACCGCCGTCTCCCTCGACGGGCTTGCGCCGGCGTCGGGGCAGGAGGCCGTACCCCCGATCTCGTTCAGCCTTGAGTATAGGGGTGGCGGGGGCATGAGACATCTCGTGAAAGAGGACACCTGGACGACGACGGTGAAGACGGTCGTGCCGGCCACCGCCTCAGGGTATGTCCGGGTCCCTGCCAGATACCACGTGATTGCCGGGGGGATCTATCTCTGAGGAACGGAAACGCCCTTATTCATCACGGTGGATCAGTCTCCCATCATCGTCGATCTCGCCCCTGATGATCCTGGTCGAAGAGATCCACCGCCCGTCCTCGGCAAGGACACAGGCGATCTGGTGGATCTCCACCATCTCCTTCCCCTTGGCACGGCGGAGTTTGTTGATCTCAAGCCCCACAGGAAGCGTCTCCTCTGAGAGATCGGAA
>JAQVHG010000078.1 GCA_028696365.1 Methanofollis sp. | reverse complement strand
ATATATCTTTTATAAATCTAGGTTGATGTATCCCAACGACCCTGGCGGCCACCTGGCCTCTGGTGGTGGGGGGTGGAGACCTGGATCCCGGAGAGGTGCCCTTCTTCAGAACGCCCTGGCTCGACCTGTGGTTTTCGGTGCAATGCCACTTTCCAGAACCGCCAGGGCAGTACACCCGTACCTCTGCCCTCTATGACCTTGCCGGTGCGGTGAAGAAGATCTTCACCAGCAGCGGGGTTCCGCCCCGCCCATATGGCCGGCGGGCCTTGACATTCGGGATACGGGTCAGGCCAACCCCTGACCCCTGCACCCTCGAGTATCTCATCAGCCCCCGCAGGAAATATGCCCTCCAAGACCTCGTCACCGATCGGCAGGCACTTGAGGAGACGAACCAGGTGTTTGCTTCGCGCCTGGGGGTGGCGTTGAGGGCGCCACCATTCGCATGCGTCGGGTACGACGACGCCGGCGCACCGGTGGGTCGTCTCAGTTTTGGGCCGCTCTCGGTGCGGTACCTGATACGCGACCGGGTGCGGTCAGGTATCGACGACCTCTTCTTTGATAAGTTCTGTTTTCACGAGACTGTCTTTGAGACCATCTCACGGTTCAAGGCCGGACCGCTCTCGGCGTACGCCGCCGCATGGGTGGACGATGTGGAGGTGGTCATCGTGGACGAACTTGCCGCCGGCGGGTGCGATCGCTCGACGATCGAACGGCGGGCCAGGGCGGTGGACGATTTTCTCCGTGGGATCTCCAGGCGGTACCAGATGCCGCGGGGGTGGTGAATGTCAGGCGACCACACCAGAGAAAAATGATCTCCACCTGATCCACCGGCCGCCATCCCTGGTAGAGAAGAGGAGGGTTCTCACCTGCATCATCTCGGCGATTTCCTTTCACGATCGCACGACGACAGGGCTCATGGGCCTTCGGCCCCCTCGCCCATTGTCATGAAGAAGAGGGGTGGGGACGGCAGGCACCCGATCAAAAAAGGCTGAACTTCGTCAGATCCCCTGCTCTGCGAGTCCCCTCTCTATCGGCATCGCGGGGAGCGAGCGAGAGCAAGAGCAAGTGTGAGAAAATCTCCGATTTTCGACTCTGTAGAAACCCTCACCTTTTGTGTGAGAGGGATGTGTGTCCCCCTGCCAGAGAAATTCATCAAGAGGATTTACCATGAAAATGATCCAGATGATCATCTTTTCTGGCTTGCATGAGAGTTTGAACTCGCTATACCTATTTGAAGCCGATACGAAGATTATAGGAAATCCCTTTGATGGATCGGCCGCCCCCGATCGTCGAGATTTCCCTGCCATCTCGCACTGGGGGGAAACCCCCCGGACCCCCCACGATGAAGATAGGTGGGGGCGGCGATGGAACAGGATCCAGACTGATTCTCCTGTCTTGAAAAAAGAGAGAGCAAGTGACGAGAAATTTTCATCCCGTATGCTTGAACCCCACGTTCAAGCCCGATTCTACAGAGCCCGATTTTCGAGGTTTGGGGGTGGAGTCTCTGGTGGATGATACGAGGGCACTCACCTCCACCATCCCACCTCATCTGATCCCCCGTTCTCCCCTTCGCCTCGCCTATCGTCTCACAGGGGTCAGAGGGCGGCCACCCCCGGCGGATGAGTGAAGGCCTCCTACCGCTCTTTTTCCAGCGCCCCGGCCCAGACGCACTGCCCGAAACTGATGCATCCGTCGCCGAGGGGATAGTCGTGGCTGACCACGAGGTCCAGGCCCTCGGCCCCGACGACCGAGCGGACCGTCTCCCTGATCTGCTGGTTGTAGGCCACCCCGCCAGAGAGGGCGACCCGCGGGATCCCGCGCTCGTGCGCCGCATGCACCGCGAGGGTCGCGACCCCGCGGGCGAGGTTGCACTGGACCGAGGCGGCGACGTCGGCGACCTTCGCTCCGGCATCGTAGGCGTCGAAGGCCTTTGTGAGAAGGGCAGAGGTCTTGAGCACCTCGCACCCGTTGCCGTCGCGCTCGAAGGAGAGATCCCAGGTTTCGGGTGTGCCCCCGGCCGCCACGGCCTCGAGCTTCATCGCCGGCTCGCCGTCATAGGTCCGCTCCCGACAGATCCCGAGGAGGGCCGAGGCGGCGTCGAGCACCCGGCCCGTGCTGCTGGTCTGCGCCACATTGAACCCCCGTTCGACCTGGCGGGCCAGCACCCCGAGTTCGGTCTCGCCCCAGCCGCGGTCGGCCATGAGGTCGAGGGTCCGCTCTTCCGGCAGAATCCCGTAGAGCATCCGCTCAGGGAACCGCGTCGCAAGGTCGCCGCCAGGCATCCCGACCGTCTCCAGGTGGGCCACCCGTGCCAGGTCTGGCACCGCCCCGGCAAAGACCTCGCCGCCCCAGATGGTGCCGTCGTCGCCGTAGCCCACGCCGTCGATGGCGATCCCGACGCACTCCTCCTGAGTCGTCGCCGCGATATGGGCGCGGTGGTGCTGAACCGGCACCAGTGCCGCCCCGGTCTCCTCCGCGAGCCTGTGGGCATACCGCGTCGAGAGGAACTGTGGATGGAGGTCGTGGGCGATCACCTCGAACCCGGCGCCGAGGAGCCCTCCGATCGTCTCCACCGTCTCCTGCAGGTAGGCAAGTGTCTGGGGGTTTCTCACGTTCCCGACATGCGGGGAAGTGACCGCGAACCCGTGCTGGTAGATCGTCGTGGTGGCGTTGAGTTCCGGCCCCACCCCGAGGATGCACCGCTCGCCGAGGTCGATCTTTGCCCGCTTCGGGGCGATGCCCCGCGAGAGCCTGATGATATGCCCGTCCCGCACCACTGAGTCGTCGCACCGGTTCACGATCTCGCGGTCATGGACCAGGAACCCGTCGGCCGTCCCATTGAGATGGGCAAGGGCGTCATCGGTGGCGGTGATCATCGGCGTCCCTGGCACATTGGCGCTGGTCATGACCAGGAGGTCGTGGTCGAGACTGGCAAAGAGGAGGTGGTGGAGCCCAGTGTACGGGAGCATCACCCCCAGAGTGTGGAGGGACGAGAGCCCCGCGTGGGCCGTTGCATCCTTCTTCTTCATCACGACGATTGGGCGGACGCGGCTCGTGAGCGCCTTGCGGTCCCATGCCGTCGGCTCGACATAACGCTCGACCGCCTCCCTGGCCATCATCACCGCCAGCGGTTGCTCGGGCCGGTTCAACCTGGCCTTGAGCGTGCTTGCCGCCTCCTCGGTGCAGGCAAGATGGAACCCCCCGACCCCGCGGATCGCGAGGATCTTCCCCGCGTCGAGCATCGCCGCCGCTGTGTCGACCGGGTTCTCACCCTCCATCACCTTCCCGTCAGGCCCAAGGAGGGCGAGCCCTGGCCCGCACGCCCCACAGGCGATCGTCTGGGCATGGTGCCGCCGGCACCCAGGGTCGGTGTACTCTGCTTCACATACTCCGCACATCGGGAACTCCTCCATCGCCGTCCGCTCCCGGTCGTATGGGAGGCTCCTGATGATGCTGTAGCGTGGCCCGCAGTTGACGCACGAAGTCGCCCAGTAACCCTCGTAGCGCCCACCCGGCGTGAAGATGTCTCTGATACACTCGTCGCAGACGGCGACGTCAGGCGGGATCAACCCGTCCAGCGTCCCTGTACCGCTCGGCAAGATCACAAACCCCGGCTCCACCTCCTCCTCAAGAGGCAGGACCTCGACCGAGTCGATGACCGAGAGGGGTGTCCCTCCGCTCACCGCTCGGCAAAATTCAGAAAAGCGCGCACCGGACGCAGCGATCTCCACCCTGCTCCCGAGGTTCTTGACCCACCCTGATATGCCGTATTTCTCGGCGAGACCATAGACAAACGGACGAAATCCGACGCCTTGCACGATCCCGCGGATGATGATTTTTCCTCTGTTTTGCATTGCGCGACCTGCAAAGGTTTATTGGCTTACAGTGCGATATATAAATAGGGTTTTGCGTGACAGGTCATATCAGGATAGTGAATGATCCAGTTGAGATCGTGCCTCTCTTGTTGACTTTCAATAATCCGAAATTCAAAGAGATCTACGGACTCTTAAACAAGAAATGGATGACCGAACAGGAACTCTGTGAAGAGTGTGACAACACCTGTGTCGGCCCATGTCTCTCAATTCTGAAGAAAGGTAATCTCATCGAGGAACAATGGCGGATGCCCAAACCGGGCGAGAAGCCAAGTAAGGAATATAGAACAACCTATGGCGGTTTCAGGGCGAACTTCCAGTGCACCATGACCGACCTGGCCGACCTCATCTATCTGGCGCTCTCGACTGACGAGCACCTGCGGACGATGGTCACCTATGTCGAGGACGAACTGGAAGCTGGGAACACTTCGATTGCCGACATCGCCAGGAAGTACAATGTATCTCCCCTCTATGTCAAGGGTCTGACCAAACGGATCCCGAACCTTGACGTGAAGGGGCAGGGGCTGATGTATGTCGAAGAAACCAGGTGAAGACCCGGTGGCTACCCTGCTTCGAAGCAAGCGGGAGATCACCAGGTTCCAGATCCTGGTCGAGATCGCGGAGCACCAGCCGGCAGTCAGACAGCAGGAGATCGCCGAGAAGATGGGGGTGACCCCGCAGGCGGTCTCAGAGTACATCAGAGAACTCTCTGACGACGGGTTCGTTTCGGCCTATGGCAGGGGGCGCTACGAGGTCACTAAGGAAGGGATCGAGTGGGTGCTTGCCAATGCCGAGGTGCTGGAAAACTATGCCCGCCATGTCACCCGTGACGTGATCCAGAAGGTGCGGGTCTGGCCGGCGGTCGCGGCCGAGCCCCTCAAGAAAGGGGACGAGGTCGGCGTCTTCATGAAAGACGGGTGGCTCTATGCCTCCAAGACCGAACAGAGTGCGATGGGTGAGGTGATCGCCGACGCCGAGGCCGGTCAGGACGTCGGAGTTGCACGGCTCGCCGGGCTCATCGACCATACCGAGGGGACGGTGCATGTCCTCAAGGTCCCGCGGATCGAGCGGGGCGGATCCAGGAAGATGGACCTGGCCGGGGTGCGGGGGGTTCTTGCAGGGGTCCATCAGGTCGGGATCGCCGGGCTCGAAGCGGCGGTCGTGATGAAAAGTATCGGACGGAAGCCCGACATCTCTTTTGGCTCACGGGAAGGTGTGATCGAGGCCGCCTTCCACGGGGTGGAGTGTGCCATCCTCATCGTCGATGAGGAGTTCACTGATTTCCTCAAGAGGCTTGAGAATGCCGGCCTCAGTTACGTGATCCATGACCTGATCTTGCCATGACGGTCATCATCGTCCCCCAGCGAGGATCATATCGGCTGATCATCTATAATGGGAAGAAGGTCCTGAACACTGGGATCTTTGGGCTCTCTTCTACGGCAAAAGGGTATAGGCCGGTCAATTTTAAGACGAGAAAGCCTGGGCGGAGAAATTACAAGAATGTCCCGACTAAGCAGCTCGTCGAACTGGTCCGCACCTCCCAGATCTGGATCACGAGGCCAGAACCGGCGCTGATGGCCTTCCTCGGCGATTTCCAGGTCTCGTCGAAGGTGGCGCCGCTCTGCCGGACCTGTCTCCTCGAGGACAAGGTCACGGTGCTCAACAAGAAGAACGCGGTGCGATACGGGCGCGAGCGGGTCTGTATGGACTGTGGAGAGCGGGAACTGCGGCGCGAGATGGGGTATCTCGGGCAGTTCGGGCAGCGGTCGTTCCAGTATATCAGGGCGCTGCTGGAGACCTATAAGGACATCGACCGGGTGCTCGGGCTGCTCCAGCCTGAACAGCGTGACCCGTCGCAGACGCTCTTTGACCGGATGGAGGCGGTCAAGCCGGTCAAGACGCGGCATATCACGCAGGTGCCGGTGCCAAAGGCGTTTGCAAAGGCGTCAGGGGTGGAATATCTCACGCCGGTCCAGCAGCTTGCGGTGAACGGCGGGCTGCTGGAGGGAAAAGACCTCCTGGTGGTCTCGGCGACGGCGAGCGGGAAGACGTTTGTAGGCGAGATGGCCGGGATGAAGAACCTGCTCGAGGGGCGGGGGCGTCTGCTCTTCCTGGTGCCGCTCGTCGCCCTTGCGAACCAGAAGTACTTCAGGTTCAGGGAGTGTTACAAGGGCCTGGCGTCGGTCTCCCTCCAGACCGGGACGAGCAGGCTCAACCTCCCAGAGACAAGGCCGGTGGGCGAGCGGAACACGCGGGCGCAGATCATCGTCGGAACCTATGAGGGGCTTGACACGATCTTTCGGAATGGGCGGCGGCTCAAGGATATCGGGACGGTAGTCATCGACGAGGTCCAGAATCTGGAAGAGCCTGAGCGCGGTCACCGGCTGGACGGGCTGATCGCGAGGATCAAGAAGACTTCGCCGAATGCCCAGTTCCTGTACCTCTCGGCGACGATCGGGTCGCCGAACGTGCTGGCTAAGAAGTTGAACGCAAAGTTGGTCAGGTACGACAGCCGCCCGGTGCCACTCGACCGCCATCTGATCTTCTGCGAGAAGAAGAAGAAGGTCAAGTTCATCAAGTCGATGGTGCGAGAGGAGTTTGCCAGGCGGTCCTCAAAGGGCTATCGGGGGCAGACGATCGTCTTCACGAACTCGCGGGCGCGGTGTCATACGCTGGCCAATGCGATGGGATCAAACACGGCAAGGCCCTATCATTCTGGGCTGACTTCAAAGGAACGCCGGCATGTCGAGGAGCTCTTCGGGTCGCAGAAGATTGCCTGCGTGGTGACCACCGCAGCCCTGGCGGCCGGGGTAGATTTCCCGGCGTCGCAGGTGGTCTTCGATGCGTTAGCGATGGGGATCAAGTGGCTCACAGTCCAGGAGTTCAACCAGATGCTGGGGCGTGCCGGGCGGCCTGACTTCCATGACGAGGGGCGGGTTGTCATCCTTGCCGAACCTGGGGCAACGTATTCACGGAACTCCAAGGTGACCGAGGAGGAGATGGCGATCGCATTGCTCAAGGGCGAGATGGAGGAAGTAGCCCCGGTCTATGGGATCGAGGGGAGTTCTGAGGAGTTCGCCGCGAATGCGATCGTCTGCAAGGGCGACGAGTCCGAGATACAATGGATGGAGCGGCAGATGGTTGGGACCAGCGAGCCGGTCCTTGAGACGCTTCAGAAACACCGGTTGGTGCGGCGCAAGAAGGGGCATATCGAGCTCTCTGATCTTGCCGGGGTGATGGCCAGGCACTTCATCGGGGTTGAGCGGTTGTTGCTGGTCCGAAAACTGGTCGGTTCAAAGAAGGATCCGCTGGATATTGTCGCGGAGATCGACTGCACCGAGGTCAAGGAAGAGGCCTGAGCAGTCGGATATTTTTTTTCTTTTTCAGTTCTGTAGAAATCCTCTTGATGAATCTCAGTGGCGGGAGGCTTGCCGCTCCCCGGTCCCCCCCTACACGATTGGTCGTGGACGGCAGTACTCTCTTTTATGGTCATTGATTGTGCCTTCCCGACCTCATCGTGGTCCCGGGGGTCCGGGGGCAGGGCCTCGGCGAGATGATGGGGAAGGCGGGTGAGTCGCGCTCGCACCAGGAATAGGTGAGGGTTTCTACGGTTCTGTAGAAATCCTCTATGAATATCTCTGGCGGGGGGCTTGCCGCCCCCCGCACCCCCCTGCTACACGATTGGTCGTGGACTGCAACGCACTCGTCATAGTAATCTATTCTGCCTTCCCGACCTCATCGTGGTCCCGGGGGCCCGTGGGCAGGGCCTCGGCACGGGGTGGTATGGGAGGGCATGAAGCCAAGCCATCGTTGGGCAACGAAGAGAGGGAGGATCTCTCCACCACATTCAGTGCCCTCTTCTGAGAAGGGGGAGGACTGGAGAGGTTTGGGATGACTTTGAGGAGAGATATGATGGACCTTCTGCATTCATTCTCCCCCTCACCGGTTGAGGAGGGAACATCAGAACCGAAGGTGCTGTGTGCAACCTCCTGGCTTTGATGGCGAAAATGATGGGGATTAGATATTCCAAATAATTCCTAAGAGATTAAAAAATACATTCAGAATAGGATCATTCATATACTATCAAATGCGTATATTCCCACATGACCGAGGAATCGGTACCCCCCCAGGAGGAGGGAGCAGAGATGTCGTGGTCATTTACCAGAAAGATCAGGGGAGAAGGGCTTGACTGTGGAAAAATGGTTCAGGGCGAAGAAGACGTCCGGGCCTTTATCGGGGAACACGTGGATGCCATCCCGCCCGCCGAGAAACTGATCGACAAGTTACACAAATTCGATCCCCTCGTCTGAATCTTCCCCCCCTCATCGCACCCTTTACGAAGAAACCAGGCATAAGGCCCTCGACTTTCAGTGAGGGGATGAATGCCGTCCTCCGATAATATGACGCTATAATGCGTACGGTATATCGGTATCGACTCTCTCCTACAAAGTCTTAGGTGACTCTTCTTGAGCAGACGCTTGCGATATGTCAGTGGGTCTATAACGATACGCTTGCGATGCGAAAAAACGCCTGGGAAGAGGAACGGCGTTCAATTTCTCTCTATGAGACCAATAAGATCTTGACGCAGTGGAAGAAGGAACGACCTGATCTGAACCAGGTTCATTCTCAGGTTCTCCAGAATGTTCAGATGCGTGTGGATCTTGCCTTCAAAGCGTACTTCCGGCGGGTGAAAGCGGGTGAGAACCCCGGCTATCCCCGGTTCAAGGGGAAAGGACGATACGACAGTATCGGAGATGTGAAGACCGTCCTCCACCGACCTGTCGAGGGTACGATCAAGACTCTCACCATCAGACGTTCATCGACCGGGAAGTGGTATGCCTGTTTCTCGGTCGAGTACGATCCCTCTCCTGCACAACAGAATGATGGAGAAATCGGGATCGATGTCGGTCTTGAGTCCTTCGCCACCCTCTCGAACG
>JAQVHG010000077.1 GCA_028696365.1 Methanofollis sp. | reverse complement strand
ATCTTCCTGACGTCTGGATGCGTAACCAGGGCCTCGCCTACGGTCTTGCCAGGACCAGTGACGATGTTGAGGACCCCGGCCGGCAGACCTGCCTTGAGAAAGAGATCGCCGATGGCAAGGGTTGTCAGCGGGGTGGTGCTCGCCGGTTTGAGCACCATGGTGTTCCCGGCCGTCAGGGCCGGTCCGATCTTCCATCCCGCGATCATCACCGGCATGTTCCAGGGGATGATCCCGGCACAGATCCCGAGAGGGCGCCTCTCGACGATGATCCGTCCGTAGGGCTTGGTGTTGATGCTCTCCCCGTACAGCGAGGAAGAGAGCCCGGCATAATACTCCAGGACATGGGCGAACCCGCGCACCTCGTCGGTCGCCTCGCGCAGGGGTTTGCCCTGCTCTGCAACTAAGGTGGCTGCAAGCCGCCCCACCTCCTCACGGACCAGCGCCGCCGTCCTGAAGAGGATCTTCCCTCGTTCGACTGGCGGGAGGGCGGCCCAGCCAGAGCACGCCTCGCCTGCGGCGTCTACTGCTGCCCTTGCGTCCTCGTGGCCGCCCTGCGGGACCACCCCGACTGTCTCCCAGGTTGCCGGGTTGATCACCTCCATCTCTCCGTCGCTCGCTGCCGTCTCCCATTCTCCTCCGATGAGCATCTTCATAATGCGTCACTTCTATATTTCTCTGCACAATAGCCTTTTCCCCGGCCTGCGGGCAGGCCAACCTCACCTGACGGTGGTTATTCGATGGAATGGACCAGAAAAAAAGAACTCATACAGTTTCTTGCACAGCCAGGGATCGACGTCATCGACCCTGACGACGATGCCCTCGCACGATATGACCAAGCCCTGACGCATCGCTCTTATGCCTACGAGCACCCCCTCGGGCCCTTCCCCCGTCTGGACTACGAGCGGATCGAGTTCCTCGGCGACCGCGTCCTCAACTTCATAGTGGCCGAATATCTCTTCTGCCACTTTGACTGCTCAGAGGGTGCGCTCTCCAAACGGATGGAGGCGACCAAGAATGAGCATCTGGGGACGATCGTCCCCGGCACCGGGATCGGGTTGGAACAGCACATCCTCCTCGGTGCCGGCCAGTCCCTCACCCGCTCGATCATCGCCGACGTCTTCGAGGCCTTCATCTGCGCCCTCTATCTCCACCTCGGCCTCGACCGGACGCGCGAGATCGTCCTCGGGCTCATCGCTGACGACGTCCTTCACTTTGACCCGACCGGCAACGTCATCGGCAGGCTCCAGGAACATCTCCAACAGACATACAACGAGATGCCCGAGTACCACCTCCTTGGGCGCGCTGGTCCTGACCATGCCCCTACCTTTGCCTGTGCGGTCACCGCCCCTGGAATTCTCTCAGCAAGGGGCCTGGGCCGCAGCAAAGCCGACTCAAAACGGGCCGCAGCACGGAAGGCCCTCGCAGCCCTGGAGGAGAGGGCAGAGAGGGTGTTGAAATAATACAGGACAGACCTGGCATGTGGATGAGGAGCGCTCTGGTGTGTGGGATTTTCTCTGTTTTCTCTGATCGTCTCTGGGAGGGGACGGACAGGGTCAATTGAGTAGGGAGTTGAACACGAGAGTTGAATAGGTATGATCCACAGGTTCACGCCAATGCGTGGGAGGTGCTCTCATCCTCGCAACCACAATCTGAAGATTACCGTTCTCCCGTGCGGTGTGGTGGGGGAAGATAAGGGATGGATGCATGGGTGCGCAATGAAGAGGTGAAGTTCTCTCCACTATAGTTCATTGCTATCTTTTGGGATGACCTTCATGAAAATGATCCTGAAGATCGGTTTTGTAGAATCGGGCATGAACCCCCTGGCTCGGGCATACAGGATGAAAATGATCGTGAGTCTCCTGCTCGTGCACTCATCTGTGTTCCTCCTTCCGAGTGAGACACCACATGGGAACATCATCGAATAGCCGCCCCCGTCTGTCCTCGTTGTGGGGGATCCAGGGGGGCGGCCAATCCCTCCGGCACAAGACGAGAGTACAGGTCCTATGATAAGGGCGGCACCTCTGATCGGCGTGGCCTTCCCACACCATCATGCCGGGGGCGCTGCCCCCAGACCCCCGGGATGAAGATAGGCACGGGAAGGCAGAGGCTCGATCATTCAGGAGAGAAATCTGCAGTCTGTGTATCAGTCCTGAAGGTGTTTGATGAACTCAAACCATTATAGAAACTTGGAGAGATAATTTTCAGGATCATTTTCATAGTAAACCCTTTAGATAAAATTCACTGACGAGGAGTTGCATCCCCTTGGTCCTCCCGCGAACACGATAGGTTGAGGGCGACAGTGCCCTCTTCTCATGTTCGTTGATTATACCTTCCCTGCTCTATATTTGTCCAAGGGATCTGGGGGAATCCCCCAACTAGAGAGGGGGGGGGCGAGTGCATCACACCCACACCACGAATTGGAGAGTTTTCCTATAAAGCTATTGAACCGAAAAGTCGGGTTTTCACTCACCCAATGATCTCAGGTTCCTCGAAATTTTCGAGATCGTCGAGGAACGGCATCAGCCCGGTCATATAAGGCTCACCCTCGATCTCTCCAACGCCGACGACCTCGATGATGATCGGGAGTTCCTTGAGCCGGAGTTCAAATGAGTAGGGGTCGAACTCCCTGGCAAATTGCAAAAACTTCTCCACTGAGATGAACGGCCGCTCCGTCTCGGGCACGTTCTCGTATGCCTTCTCATCGGCCGCAAGGTCGCCGTCCCTTGCCATCTCCTCCTCAAAATAGAGGACCGCCCTGAATCCGTAGTCCTGACTGAACCGCTGGATCTCGACGATATCGATTCGCTCGCCTGGGGCGATCCCTAGAGCGGCAAACTTCTCTTGGACTCCTTCGCCGTCCAGATGCTCAAATGCATTTTTTTTACTCATGATATCTCTCACCGAGTTCGTTCCGAAACCTTGTGACGGATGGGTGTTGATCTCATTAGTAGGTTTTCCGTGCGGGCATTATGTAGGTTCTGGAGAGAGAGGATGGTGCTGTCTCTCTTGAGGTGATCGAAGATATATTCTGAAGGGAGAACAGGTTCTGGAAAAACCTTTGATAGATCTCTTCGCTCTCCTCAACCCTTGTACGAGGATAAGCGGGTGAAGTATGCTCAACCAAAAAATGTGAGGTTTTCTACAGGACTGGTCTTTCAGGATCTATTTCTATCGTCCTGGCCACATCCGACCTCGTCACTCTCCTCATCATCGCCTGGCTCAAGAAAGGGTTCAGCCAGAGAAGATGGGGCTTTGTAGAAAACTTCACCAATTCTTGGTGTGAGCATGATTTCAAATACTTTCCCACATCTTCGCGCCGGGGGGGGCACCCCCCGGACCCCAAGGATGAAGATTGGGCTGGGAAAATAAAAGCAATTGAATATAAAGGAGGAGTTGCGCTGCTCTGTCTTATCATGACTCACAAGGGGTCAGGAGGTAAAAACCCCATGCGATCGAGGCGGAAAGACACGTGATCAGAAGACTGCCCTGACAGATCTATGAGGGTTTTTACAGAGAGCATATCCCTAAACTCTCTTGGGATGAATATCTCCCCGAACTGAAGTGCATCCTTCCTGAATTTTTACACTCTCTCCTCCAAAACCCCCCGCCAATGAAGATTGACGGGGGTTCAAATCCCATCTTCACGATCATCACTCTGCCTTCCCGCCCCAATCGCCACCCCGGGGGTCTGGGGGCACGCCCCCAGCGCGGTGGTGTGGGAAGGCATGAATGCATGGATCCGCAACGAAAATAGGAGGATTTCCTCACTATCTCTACTGCTATCTTCTGGGAGGGGGAAGGCTGGAGAGTTTTGGGATGACCTCAGAGCTAGGATATGGGGAAGATGCCGCGCCCAAGTCCACCACCAACACTCCTGCACCGAATATATGTCCCATCACGCCGGGACATGACACCGGCATCTTCCGATCGTGGCGGCCATCAGGACCGAAAGAACGGCAACCATCGCAAACGCCGCCACAAACCCCTGGACCTCGGCGACGATCCCAGCAACAAAAGGCAGGAGCGTCATCCCGGCATAGGTCGAGGTGTTGAAGAGCCCCATCACCGCCCCCTGACGGCTCGGGTCGGCCGCCAGGTAGTTGACCTGCGCGATGATCACCACGCCCGCAAGCGCTCCGATGACCACAAAGGCCGCAGGCGTGAAGTACAGGGCCGCGACCGCCGCTCCCATCAACATCGCCGAGACTCGGATCGTCGGGATCGGGCTCAGGGACACTCTTGACGCCACCAGCGACGAGAAGATAGTAGCCACATTCATCGCTCCGATCAATACCCCCAAGGTCGCTGATCCTTCGCCCGTATACTCCGGGTAGAGCGCAGTCACCGCGCCGGTGGCCCCGATCAACATGATCGTCGCGACATACATCCAGAAATAATCCCTGCCGATCGCCAGCAGGTCGGCACCGCCACTCTGCACCCCTCCGACCGCCACGTCCTCCATCATCAGGCTGAGCAGGAGTGGGAGGAGGGAGATGATCGTGAAGGCCACGATCCCCCCTGAAGGCCCCATAGACTCGTCCAGCCACCCCGCCACGACCAGGCCTGAGACCAGACCCACATTGAGAGCGGCGATGAAGTTGCCGCTCATCTTCTGATGATCAGGCTGGAGGTTGATCCAGGACATCGCCGCCGGCACAAAGAGCCCGGCTCCGATCCCTTCCAGGGCCCGTGCCGCCATGAGGACGACCGGGTCAGAGACGGTCAGGATCATAGCCCCGCTTGCCAGGGTGAGAACCAGTGCGGCCCTGACCAGGGGCACCCGCCCGATCCGGTCAGAGAGGAGTCCTGCCGGAAAGACCGTCAGGAACGCTCCAAAAAAATACGCAGAAAAAATGGCGCCCTGGAATGCCGCTCCCTCTGCAAGGGCCGGCAAGACCGGGACAACCGCATTGGACAGCGCCATCACGGCAAAGACGCCGAGCAAAAGAGTCAGGCGCTGTCTCATCTATACCATACGATAGGTTTCGAGGTTCATCGGCGAACGAGTCTCGATCCGGTAGCGCTTGTAGATCGAACTGGCCAGATCGATGGTGTTCCCCTCATCGCCGTGGATGGTGAAGATCTTCTCAGGCCTTGGCTGGAGGTGATGGACAAAGTTCATCAACTGTTTGCGGTCAGAGTGACCTGAGAACCCGTCGACCGTCTCAATATCCATTTTGACGACCAACGTCTCCCGGTTGCCCATCGGGATCTCACGCCACCCCTTCTGAAGCCTGCGGCCAAAGGTCCCGTCGGCCTGGTAGCCGACGAAGATCAGGGCGTTCCTCTCGTCGGGCGCGAGGGCGTAGAGATACTCCATCACAGGCCCACCATTGAGCATGCCGCTCGTGGTGATGATGACGCAGGGGTCACCGCTGATGACCTTCTCCCGCAGTTCGGAAGAGTCGACCTGGACAAAACACTCAGCCAGGAAGGGGTTGAGCCCGTCCCTGAAGATCTGATTGCGCAGGTCGTTGTTGAGGTACTCAGGGTAGGTAGTGTGGATAGCCGTCGCTTCTTTGATCATCCCATCCAGATAGACTTTAACGTTGGGGATCTTGTTCTTGCGCATCCCCTCTTCAAGGGCGAGCATGACCTCCTGTGACCGCCCGACTGCGAATGCTGGGATGACTACCTTCCCGCCCCGCTCGATCGTCTTGTTCACGACCTCGTAGAGTTTCTTCTCGGCCTCGTCGCGTGGAGGCTGGATGGCCCTCGACCCACCATAGGTGCTCTCCATAAACATCGCCTCAAGACGGGGGAAGGTAGAAACTGCTGGTGAGAAGAGACGGGTCTTCTGGTAGTTGAAGTCGCCGGTAAACGCGATGTTGTAGAGCCCGTCGCCGATATGGAAGTGGGCAATGGCTGACCCCAGAATGTGACCCGCATTATGGAGGGTGAGTTTGATATCAGGGGCGATATCAGTGACCGACCCGTAGTTGAGGGTAATCGAGTGTTTGAGGTATTCCTTCACCTCGTTGGAGGTGTATGGCTGTTTCCCAGCGTCCTTCTTGACCACATCCAGGTAATCGAGCTGGAGGAGCGCCGCGAGATCCCGTGTTGGGGGCGTCGAATAGACAGGCCCATCGTATCCGTACTTGAAAAGTAGCGGGACAAGGGCACAGTGGTCGAGGTGAGCATGTGTAAGCACCACCGCATCGAGCGAGGAGAGCGGGGAGATCTCAGGCACGTACAGGTACGGCGTGCTCGTGGCACTCCCCGGCTTTTCTCCACAATCGATGAGGATCTTGCTCTCTGGAGTGGAGAGGAGGAAGGCTGCACGCCCGACCTCCCGACAGCACCCCAGGGTTGTCACCCTGACCCAGTGGTCCCTGGCGATGACATCTCGGTGAATTCGCCGCCCTATCGTGCGCAGGAATTCTTTACGTTCGTCCTTGATAGAACGGAGATATTGGCGGACCTGTTTTACGGTCGAACTCTCGATCGGTGGGGTCCGCACCACTTTGGGGGTCCAGCAGGTTTTCTTGGTGATCTCACGCAGGGTCACCCCGTTCTTCCCGATGACGACACCAGGCTTTTCGGCCTCGATGAGCACTTCACCGGTATCGGGATCGAAAAATATGTCTGATATTCCTGCGTTCTCAGGGACGACCATGTTGATCTGAGTAACTGCAGTCTCAGGATCTTCAAGGATGGTCGGTCGAACAACGATACGCTTACGCAGGTCCCTGGCAAGCACCTTGATCAGGTCATCTTGATCGGCGAACTTTTTAGGGTCGTCGGTGTAGATGACCAGCTCAGGGCCTTCAAACTCGACCTGGGAGATGGTAATCCCGGCCGGGACCTTGGCGTTGATCTTGTCCCTGAGTTCTTTAAGTCTGTCCTCTATAAGCATTACTATCGTCCTGAAAAAAAGATTATTGAGTCAGTCCAGAGTATTTCTTGGTGGCCTCGACGGTTTTCTCTTCGTATTTCTCCCCGGTGATGACAACAACACTGATATCTTCTCCAGATGCTGCGTCACGGCGCATCGCCGCCTTGAGTGCCCTGGTTGCAAGTTCAGCCGCTTCGGCCTCTTCCATCTCAGGGTGGTAGCGGTCTTCGAGGACGCCATATGCCATGGGTGAGCCTGAACCAGTGGCGACGATTTCGTCTTCCAGTGAGGCCCCGCCCATTGCATCGACCGAGTAGACGCTAGGTCCCTTCCGGTCAACGCCGCCAACGAGGAGCTGAACATAATATGGGTAATAGCGGTTCTGCTGAAGATAGTTGGAGAGAAGCGTCGCTGCAGCTCCGACCGAGATTGGTTTGCTGTGGCGAACCTTGTAGAGGTTGCACTCCACCTGCATCAGCCTGGCAAGCGACTGAGCGTCGCCGACGCCTCCGGCTGTGGTCATCCCGATGCGATCTGCAATCTGGTAGACTTTCTTTGCTTTCTTGCTTGCAATAAGGGTGCCCATCGTCGCACGCCGTTCAGTGGCGAGAACGATGCCCTCGTTAAATACTAAACCTACAGTTGTGGTCCCTTTGAGTATTTCCTGATGAATTTCAGGCATTCGGATACCCCCAAAAACTACACGCTAAAAGTTGGAAAAGCGTTATCAGTTATAAGTGATACCAAGAAATTTAAAGGTTATTGATCTGGGGCCTCTTCAGGCCCGGCACAAAGCACCTTGATGAGCTCGCGGTCAAAGAGCATTGCAATGAGTTTTTTGTCGCCGTTGATCACTGGGAGTTGATCAAGGCGCGAACGCTTCATAAGAAGGGCGCATTCACTCACACCAGCGTTTTTCGGGACGGTGATGACGTTCTGGATCATCGCCGCACTCACGGGTCTGTCAGGGAGTTTCACCTTCGAGACGCCATAACTGATCACGTGCATATCTCTGATGCTCTCCCAGGTCCACTCGTCATCGTCGGTCCCGTTCGAGAAGTCGGAGACTTCAACTGAGTCCTCAATGTGAGAACTCCTGATGAGGTCGCGTTCAGAGATGATCCCTGAGACCCGGCCCTTTTCATCCATGATCGGCACCGCTTCGGCGTCTGAGATCTCCATGATCCTGCCGACGAGGGGGAGCGGCGTCTCTTCCCAGAGGGCAAAGGTGTTGCTGGTGAAGTGGGACGAGATCTCGTCTTTGATCCTGAGTTGAGCAATTGACGCGACGAGATCGGCGACTGAGATGAGCCCAACAAGCGCACCATCTTTTTCGACGACCGGTAGTCTGCGGAAGTCATGCTTGGTCATCAGGGTGGCCGCCTCAGTGAGGGTGGCGTCGGGGTGTATAGTGACTGGGTTTGGGGCCATCAGGAGGGCGACCTGGGTCTCTTCCGCCTTGCGGAGGAGATCCTTTCTGGTCACGACACCAACGACTTTACCCTTCTCGGTGACCGGCACTCCACTGATCCCGGTTCGCTTCAGGATCTTGAGAATGTCATCGCGGTTGCTAGGGATCTCAACCGAGACGACGTCTTTGGTCATATAGTCTCTGACATACATGTCTACTGCGTTTGCAGGAATTATCTCACCACCATGGTTGTGCAACTGCTGTTCCTGACCACGTGCTCGGAGACGCTTCCGAGGAGGAGGCGGTCAATGTTGCTTTTGCCGCGAGAACCAATGATGATCAGGTCGGACCCGACCTCGTCGGCCAGGGTGAGGATTTCACTTCCAGCGTGACCGTCTCTAAGGTGGGTCTCGATAGGGAGTTCTTCCTGTTCAGCGCGCGTTCTGGCCTTTTCAAAGACCTCTTTTCCTTCGGTCTCCAGGAGAGAGTAGATAATCTCCCAGGTGTTGTCCATAGGGATAGATGAGAACATACTGGTCTCAACGACATAGACCAGGTGGAGGTCTGCGTCCCAGACCTCTGCTTCGTGCATGGCGGTCTCAAG
>JAQVHG010000076.1 GCA_028696365.1 Methanofollis sp. | reverse complement strand
ACCTGTGCCGCCGCCACCATCTCCTGGTTCGGACACCAGCCCATCAGCTTTCCTATCATCTCAGTTATCCGGTACATCAATCAGACCAACTCTTTCACTTTTCTAAAGATCTCGTCTGCCATCTCAGTCGGATTTCCGTTTTCTGTAAGAGTAATGTCCATCTCCCGTGCAAAGTCACCGAGAAGGATCATGCATTCGTCATGGCGTGGACAGTCGGTGCAGTCACCCTCGTGCTCGTACCATACCTGCACCCCATGCGTTTCTGAGACAAAGATGACGGCATCGACCCCAAGGGGCACCGACCGACCTATCAGGACGCCGAGAACGGGATCAAGACGCAGGACCTCGATCCCGTTTGCCTCCGCCATGTCACGAAGGAGGTCTCCGACTTTCCGGTCCATGGTGAGGAGGGCCCGGGAGACCGCCTGTCTGGAGATCGTGAAATGATCTGCAATCGCAGTGTTCGAAAGACCGTTCCGTCTCAGGTTCCAGAACACAAACTGTCGATCATCCACCCTGAGGAACATATGTCAACATAATAATATTGACAATATATAGATTTCAAACGCAGACATACTCATCCGGCCAGGGGAACTGGTGCGGATCGACAGACCATGAGGTCATCCCAAAACCCTCCGGCCCTCCCCCTCTCCCGGAAGAGAGCAATGGATGATGGTGGCAAGATCCTCCCCGCTTCGGTGCGCACCCATGCATCCATCACCTTTCCTCCACCCTCACGCTGGGGGCGCTGCGATGGCGATTGGGGCGGGAAGAAAGAGATAAAACCATGAAGAGAGGCTGCGATCCCCCGCCAATCTTCATCGGCGGCGGGTCCGGGGGGTGCGAGCGCCAGCGAGCTTGAGAAGATCTCTGATCTTCGAGTGGTAAGTTCCCCAGTGGAGGATAGGATTCAGAATCTTTGGAAGGAAACACTTCAGTTTAAGGCGAGGTTCAGACCTCTGGGAATTTTGGGATCTGCTCCATACCGAAGTCTCAACCAATCCTCGCGGCGCTGGCCCTCTGCTCTGCCCCACAAAGACAGCACCCCATCCCCCTGCCATGTCAGAACATAGCAAGGTTATTGGGCACCTGGCCCCAACACTTTTTCCAATCATCATGGGCGGAGCGGCCGCCCGGATCAGAGGATAGTGTGCACATGTTCTGGAACAGGGAAATGGAGACGATTTCAGGGGAAGACCTCGAAGCGCTACAACTCTCACGGCTGAAGTGGACGGTACACCACTCGCAGAACGTCGAATTCTACCGGCGAAAGTTCAGGGACGCCGGCGTCACGCCCGACGACATCAAGACCCTCGACGACGTGGAAAAACTCCCCTTCACCTACAAGAAGGAGTTGCGCGACGCCTACCCCTTCGGGAATATCGCCGTCCCCATGAAACAGGTCGTGCGCATCCACACCACCTCGGGGACGACAGGCAAACCCACCGTCGTCAGTTACACGAGACAGGACCTGGATAACTGGTCAGAACTGATCGCACGGAACCTCACCATGATCGGCCTCACCGACGAGGACGTCTTCCAGAACGCCGTGAACTACGGGCTCTTCACCGGCGGGCTCGGCTTCCACTACGGAGGGGAGAAGATCGGGGCCACGGTGATCCCGAGCGCCACCGGCAACACCAAACGGCAGATCGAGATGATCGACGACTTCGGCGTCACCGCGATCCACTGCACCCCAAGTTATGGGATGCACCTCGTCGAGGTCGCCGAGGAGATGGGGGCGTCCCTCGACTCCCTGCGGATCGGGATCTTCGGCGCCGAACCCTGGTCTGAGAACATGAGAAAGGAACTCGAGACCAGGCTCGGGGTCGAGGCCTTCGACTCGTACGGCATGAGCGAGATGTACGGCCCCGGCGCCGCCTTCGAGTGCCCTGAACACGACGGGCTTCACCTCTGGCACGACTTCTACTTTGCCGAGATCATCGACCCAGAGACCGGCGAACGCCTGCCCGACGGCGAGAAGGGCGAACTCGTCATCACCCCGCTCGTCAAGGAGGCGATGCCCCTCGTGCGTTACCGCACCGGTGACATCACCCGCATCATCCCTGACGACTGCCCATGCGGCCGGGGCAGGCGCCTCGCGCGGATCTCGGGGCGGGCCGACGACATGCTGGTCATCAGGGGGATCAATGTCTTCCCGTCCCAGATCGAGCATACCCTCCTCTCCATCCCCGAGGTGGGAGATCAGTTCATGGTATATGTGGACAGGATCAACCATCTTGATGAGATGACGATCGAGGTGGAGATGAACCGCGAAAGTTTCAGCGGCGAACTCGCCGACCTTGCCGGCCTCCAGCGGAAGGTGGCCGGGGCGATCAAGGAGAGCCTCAACCTCAGGACGACGGTAAAACTCGTCGCGCTGGGATCCCTCCCGCGCTTTGAGGGGAAAGCCCGTCATGTCGTCGACAGGAGGGGAGAGATCTGGTAAGACGGATGTGGGACCCGAGAGCAGAGGAGATGCCGGCCACGGAGTTGAAGCGGCTTCAGTACCGCCTCCTCAAAACGCTGGTCTACCGGTTGTACAGTTTCAGCGACTTCTACCATGCGCGGATGCGAGAGGCGAACGTCCATCCTGACGATATCAGGACGCTCGCTGACATCACCAGGCTCCCGTTCATGTACAAGCGCGACCTGCGCGACAACTATCCCGACCACCTCTTCACCGCCACGCAGGACGAACTTGTACGGTACCATGTCTCCTCAGGGACGACCGGCAAACCGACGGTCGTCGGCTACACGGCAAACGACCTGGAGAACTGGACGGCGTCTCTGGCCCGTTCACTGACGGCGTGCGGGCTTGGGCGCGGCGACGTGATGCAGGTGAGTTACGGCTACGGGCTCTTCACCGGCGGCCTGGGGATGCATTATGGGGCCGAGCGGATCGGGGCGACGGTCCTGCCGTCGAGCACCGGCAACACCGAGCGGCAGATCGAACTGATGCAGGACCTCCATGTCACGGCCATCGCCTGCACGCCATCGTACCTGGTGCATATCGGCGAGACGGCCGAGAAGATGGGGGTCTCGATCAGGGACGACACCGACCTGCGGATCGGGGTGCTGGGCGCGGAGCCCTGGTCTGAGGCGATGCGGACAAAACTCCAGGACGCACTCGGGATCAGGGTGTACGATATCTATGGCACCTCAGAACTCTCTGGACCGATGTTCACCGAGTGCACCGAACAGAACGGGATCCATTTATGGGGCGACCTCGCATACCCAGAGATCATTGATCCCGAGACCGGCGAGTCGCTCCCTGCCGGCGAGAAGGGCGAACTGGTGATGACGGTCCTGAAGAAGGAGGCCCTCCCGATGATTCGCTACCGTGTTGGGGACGTGACCGTCCTGAACGACGAACCCTGTGCCTGCGGCCGGACGTCACCGCGGATCATGCGCATCCAGGGACGGGTCGACGATATGCTCATCGTGCGCGGGATCAATGTCTTCCCATCACAGGTCGAGCACGCCCTCATGGAGATCCCTGAGGTGGTCGGGAGCGCCTTCCAGATCGAGGTGGACCGGAAGGGCGCCCTCGACTCGATGCTTGTGCGGGTGGAGATGAGTCCGGAGGCCTTCTCTGACAAGATCACCGACCTGATGCAGATCAGAGGGAAAGTCGCCCACACCCTCAAGAGTTCCCTCAATGTCGCTGCGCAGGTCGAACTGATGGCGCCGGGCGCCCTCCCGCGCTTCGAGGGGAAGGCACAGAGAGTGATTGACCGGAGAGTGTACTGATATGGCAGAGAAGAAGTATCTCATCAAGCAGATCTCGATCTTTTCAGAGAACAAGCCTGGCCGCCTGGCGGCCATCGCCAAGGCCCTCCAGGAGGCGGGGGTAAACATCCTGGCCTTCTCAATCGCGGAGGCGAACGGGTTTGGCGTCGTGCGGGCGCTCGTGAACAAACCCGACCTTGCCCACACGACCCTCACCGACATCGGGTTCATGGTCTCCTTCACCGACGTGATCGCGGTGGCGATGCGCGACGAACCTGGTGGGCTCTTCGAGATCGCCAGGATCCTGGGCGAGGCCGGGATCAATATCGAGTATTCGTATGCCTACTCTGGCAAGGACGGAGCAGTGCTCATCCTGCGGGTCGACCAGGTGGAGGAGGGGGTCGAGAAGATCCTCGCCGCTGGTGGGACGCTCCTCGATGTGTCGCTGTTCCAGTGAACTTTAACCTATTCTTTTTTTGGCCCTGGTGAATTCCTCTTCTGGAGGGTTTGTAGAATTGGGTATGAGCCCCAGGTTCAAGCATACGGGATGAAAATTTCTCGTCACTTGCGGTCTCATTTCAAGACAGGAGAACTGTTGGAGATCTCACGCAATCGCCACCCCACCTATCTTCATCGTGGGGGGTTCCGGGGGTGCAACCCCCCGCCCCCCGGCGCGAGATGGCGGTGAAAAGTCTGCGATTGGGGGCGGCCAGGAGCGTGTCCCACTAAAAAGTGATCGACCCCTTCTCGTCCGAGATCTATCTTCTGGGTCGGGACGAGGAGGAGGAGGATAGAGTGATCAATGTGCCGTCCCTGATCACTGAATCTGTTCTGCCGTCTCGCGAGAAGATAGGGCGGGGGACGGCACGCAGCGTGTGATCCTACTGAAGAATGATTGAACCCCTCCCGTTCTGGATCTATCATAGGGGTCATGAATAGATGACGGCGAGATGATCAGAATATCTTGTGGCATCGACCGAGGCGGCGCTCGATCAGGTCAGGACCGTGCCCGGCTTGATGGCAGGAGGTGATCGGGTGATCGGGCCGCCGATCCCACATATCTCACCTCCCTCCGCTCTCTTCCGCCTACTTCTTCTCCCACTTATACAATTCCTGCACCTGCGCCAGGGTGCTCCCGCGCTCGATCTCTTCGCGCACGCGGTCCTCCATCTTCTTCACCTCAAGAGCGCGGCGGGCGATCTCGTAGGCACGTTCCTTTGAGATGACGACGGCGCCGCTTTCATCAGCGATGATCCAGTCGCCAGGGCTGACATGCTGACCGCAGCAGGTGATCTCAGCATTGATCTCACCAAACCCCTTCGCCTCGCCGGCGTTCGGAACACAGGCGCGGGCAAAGAGCGGGTATTTCATCGCCCTGATGTCGTCGACGTCCCGCACGGCACCATCGATGAGGATGCCGCTGATGCCCTGGACCTTCGCCGAATGGGTGGCGAGTTCGCCCCAGGGAGCGATCTCGGTCCTGCCGTCGTTGTTGATCACGAGGACGTCGCCTGGCCTGCAGAGGTCGATCGCCTCAACAGGTTTTGCCCAGTCCCCACCAAAGGTCTGAACCGTCACCGCAGGACCGACGGCCTTCACACCTTTCGTGAGCGGGAAGAGACCGCTCATCGCCCCTTTGCGGTGCATCGCATCGGTGACATTGGGCGCCGAGACCTCCATCAGGAGCGCCCTGATCTCCTCGTCTAGGCTCATCTTCTCTGGCTGCACCAGAGAGGGATCGTCGAGCGCCGCCCTGATCTTCTGTGCCGAACCTTCGACGTCCCTGGACTTCACGATCCACCCGCCAACGATGACGATCCCGGCGCCGGCCTCCACGGCCTGGGCGGCGGTCGCGGCGTTCAACCCCCCGGCGACCGCCAGCGGGACCGAGACCTCGCCCGCGATGGACCTGAGAAGTTCGACCGAACTCTTCCCGATCATCTGCTGGTCGATCCCGACATGGGCATTGATGATGTCCACCCCCATGGCCTCGAGGTCCCGCGACCGTCCCACCGGGTCGGCCACATTGATCAGGTCGGCCATGATCCGCACCCCATAGAGACGGGCCGCCCGCACCGATTCGGCGATGACGGTATCGTCGGCGTCGGCCAGGACGCACACAATGCTCGCCCCGGCCTTGGCCGCCATCTCCACCTCCATCGTCCCGGTGTCGGCGATCTTCATGTCGGCCACGATCTCATGATCAGGGAAGGCTTCACGGAGTTCACGCACCGCCGCCATCCCCTCGCTCTTGATGAGTGGCGTCCCCACCTCGATCCAGTCGGCACCGCCAGCAACCGCCTCGCGGGCGATCTGGGCCGCACGGTGGAGCTCGAGGATATCAAGCGCCACCTGGAGTTTTGGGCGTGTCATGGGGAGGAGATTGGGCCGGAGACCTGTTAAGAGTTGCTCAGGCAGGGGGCGTCAGACATAAGAGATCTCCGGGCATACGATTCAAGACAAGGAGATATCATGATCAAACTCGTCCTCTTACGCCATGGCGAGAGCCTCTGGAACAAGGAGAATAAGTTCACCGGGTGGACCGACGTCGACCTCTCTGAGAAGGGGGTCGCCGAGGCCCATGAGGCAGGGAAGGCCCTCAAAGATGCCGGGTTCACCTTCGACCTCGCCCACACCTCGGTCCTGAAGCGGGCCATCCGCACGCTCTGGATCACACTCGATGAGATGGACCTGATGTGGATCCCGGTCCGTCGGTCATGGCGGCTGAACGAACGGCACTACGGGGCGCTCCAGGGACTGAACAAGGCGGAGACCGCAAAAAAATACGGCGACGAGCAGGTCTTTGTCTGGCGCCGGAGTTACACCACCCCGCCACTGCCCCTGGAGACGGAGGACCCGCGTTTCCCAGGTCATGACCGCCGGTATGCCGATGTGCCCGCCGACGAACTCCCGGCGACCGAGTGCCTGGCCGATACGGTGAAGCGTTTCCTCCCGCTCTGGGAAGAGGAGATCGTCCCAGAATTGAAGGCCGGGAAACGGGTGCTCATCGCCGCCCACGGCAACAGTCTCCGCGCCCTGGTCAAGCACCTGGACGGGGTCTCTGACGACGAGATCGCCCAGGTCAATATCCCGACCGGCATCCCGCTCATCTATGAACTCAACGACGACCTCACCCCCATCCGCCACTACTATCTTGCCGACGAGTCGAAGGTGAAAGCGGCGATCGAGGGCGTGAAGAAGCAGGGCGCGGCGAAGAAATAATCTTTTTTTTTGTAGAGATCCTCATAGATCTTGCCAGAGTGACCTTCTGATTACGTGGCTTCCCGCCTCGAATCGCGCCGGGGGGTTGCACCCCCGGACCTCCCGATGAGGATAGCCAGGGGCGGCGAATTGAACAAGGTTCCCACCGATTCTTCTGTCTTAAAAAGAATGATCTAGCAACAGAATATTTTCATCCCATATGCTTGAGGCGTGATCTCGCCTCATGCCAAATTCTACAAAACCCAACACGCATGTGATATATTCGGGGTGTCTTTGGACTCATGCTCGAAAAAAACCTACTAGAACTCTTTTTTCAAGCAGATGCAGGATCGCGGTCTGGACATTTATAATACCACAGTCAGAGTGCTTCATCAAAATAAGATCTTCTCCAATTTTTCAGAACAAAAAAAATATGAGACAAGGGGGCGTGCATACCCGTCCCTCCTGATGGACGTGCTCACCTATCACATAGTCTGGTACTGACGCCTGATAAGCTGCATCCCCCCGTCTTCAAGGTAGTTGTCAAGGAACACGTTCTGCACCAACTCCCAACCTTCAAGTTCGGTGTTCTTCCGTTCAGTCGGGAAATAGAGCCAGAGATGTTCTTTTCCAACCCGAAACAGACAAAATCTCCTGCTGTCCTTGTAAAATGCGACCAGACCCTTCCCGCGCCGTCCTAGCGGACTTGCAAGTGGGTCAAACCCGATGGTGAAAGAGATATCCTCACCCAAGGCCAGAGTCCTGATAAAATGATCAAGGGCGACCCGGCGGTAGACCGGGTTGTCGGGAAGGTCTGCTCCCTCAAACCCCTCGGGATCATTCGAGTGGACGCCGCCATTGTAGGCTTCGTAGAAATCAAGCAGACGCTCGATGACGTCACTGAATGAGTCGCGCACAGAACCCAAGGCGCGCAACCGCGCATACTCGCGATCCCGCACCCTTACGGTCCGTGTCCCGGTCACCTTTCCGGGAACAAAATGCTCCATAGTTGCTCCAGTCATAGGATCTCCCCCGTGCACCACCGGCCCTGCTCTCCGGTGATGCATGCATGATCATTGTCTACAAGTATTATATATTTTTTCATTCGTGTGAACAATGATTACAATATCAAATAATAGTATGAGCGAGCTGCATTAAAAGATCATGAGTACAATGAAAATCGTGACGACCTTGGCCGCCATACTCGCCCCATAGGTCTTTATCGTGACCATAATTCCTTCCCGCCCGAAGAGGGAGAGGTACAGGGGCGCGGAGTACTTGAAGTAGATGAGAGTGATCACCGCCATCGAACCAATGATGAGGGTGACGAGCGCCTCTTCCAGATTGAAAACTCCCTCTGCAAGGAGCGAACCGACAACCGCATAGCCTGCAGAAAAATGGGCGGCATGAGCGACGATCGCGGCGATGCTCTCCCCCGGCACCCCGACCAGACCGAGGACCGGGCCGAAGATCGCTGCGACCGCCGTCACTGCGCCGACGGCGTAGAGCGCAAAAAAGACCAGGGTAGCAAGGACCGCGACCGGGACAATGCGGCGTAGGGAGGGGAGAGCCCTGGCGACACCCTCCTTGAGTATTAATCGGTCGAATCTGAGCGGAGTCGGTTCAGAGGGCGGGGCCGGAGTGCCCTCATCTCCCTTTCCTACAAAGAACCGCATATAGATCACTGCACCGGCGACCTGGACGAGAGTGGAGAGGAGGTTAAGCAGCGTATAGATCACACCGACGACAGGACCGAGGAGGACCACCGCCGTCGGGAGGTGGACCCTGAAGAGCGACTCCCCGAGCACCGTAGGGAAGGTGCCCATAAGGAGGGTCGGAACCACCTCTTCCTGGCGCACCTTCCCTTCATTGAGAAACTGTGCTAGCATCGCCTTGCCGGCGGTGGCGTTTGCGACCATCGTGAGGAGGACAACAGAGCAGGGTTCTGAGAGCGCCAAGACCCGCGAGATCGGTCGCGAGAGAAAACCGAGACGGGAGAAGATCCCGGTCTCGGTGATGATGCTCGCAATGATGATGCCGATGGTGATGAGAAGTGT
>JAQVHG010000075.1 GCA_028696365.1 Methanofollis sp. | reverse complement strand
TTTCATTTGAGTTTTTAAAAACGCAACTACCGGTCAGAAAATCAAGAATTTACGCGCCGATGAGATGCAGCGATAATACCTGGGCCTGCGCCCTATTTCTAATGGCATAATTCCTGGAAATTGGCGATGAAATTCACTCTGATTTAGATGGGGATATATAAATGAGCAGCAGGGTTGCTGCCAAGGAATACCTCCAGAACAGGACTGTAATATATTACATGATCAAAATATAAGAACCATCCGCAGGTCACTGTGAAAAAAATATGATATAACACCAAAAATACAATTATTTTGGAGAGTATTCAGGAAATTAAACAGATATATTATCTTGAGTTCTCTCCCCCCATACCGCACTGCCATAGAGGGTTTACCGAGCGGTGACCCTCCAGGTCAGGGACAGCATGGGCGATGGCACCGTCGATGAACCTCTTTGCCCCTGCAAAACCCTCCCGCACAGGCTCCCCACGGGCAAGAGCGGCGGCAAGTGCCGCGGAGAAGCAGCACCCGGTGCCGTGAGCGGAATAGGGGTGGCGTGTGCCGGTGAGGAGCACCTCGCCGTCACGGTCCATCAGGAGATCTGCCGGTTCCCCCGGGAGGTGCCCCCCTTTCACCACCACCGCACCGGCCCCCATTGCAAGGAGTGCCTGGCCCGCCTCCTGCATCGACTCAGGGCTGTCGACCTCCACCCCGGTGAGCACTGCCGCCTCAGGGAGGTTCGGGGTTACCACTGCGGCCTTTGGGATCAGGTCGGCGACAAGCGCCTCGAGTGCGTCCTCTGAGAGGAGACGGGTACCAGAGGTCGAGACCATTACCGGATCGACGACGAGGGGGACGCCTTCTGGCAGGATGTCGGCCACCACCCTGATCACCTGGGCGTTCACGAGCATCCCGGTTTTGAAGGCACCCACCCTGAAGGCACCTGTGACTGCCTCGACCTGGGCGGCCACGGCCTCAGGCGGGAGGGGCCATGAACCTTGCACCCCGCCAGGGTGCTGGGCGGTCACCGCCGTCACCGCCGCCGTCCCCCAGACGCCGTGGGCTGCGAAGGTCGCGAGGTCGACCTGGACCCCGGCCCCGCCGCTTGAGTCAGAGCCCGCGATCGTCATGGCACAGGGATAGGAATACTCGATCATCCTGTGAAGATGGACACTCAGAGCAGAAGTAGGTGGTGCATTAAGATGATAGAGACCTCGGTCCCGCTGCCTCTAGAGCATGCCAGGAGCGCTAGGTCGCGATCAGGCAAACCTTCCGTGATCGAGATGGTAAAGATCCCCCTGGGTTGGTCTCTCTTGCAGGTGGTGGCCATTGGAAGACAAGAATCTTCGAGATGGGAGTAGGATGAACAACCTTCATCTTCTCCCCAGGGGCTTTCTCAATCTCCCTCTGGTCGCAGCCACCGCATCCCCAGGATGACGATGGAACTGGGGAGGTACAAAGGATGGCCATGGAGAGGCCATCAAGATGAATTCTACAGAAGGCTCTGTAGAAATCCTCTTGATTACTCTCTCTTGCGGGGGGGCTTGCCGCCCCCGGCCAAAGGGGTAGGAAGGGGAGGGAGTGGCACGTCTCCTCTACACAAGAAGTGAGGGTTTCTACAGAACTCTACAGAGCTAAAAATAGGTATTTTCTTCGTGGAAAGGGGATAGATAGGAGGCTGAACTTCCGGCGCGTATGATGGAGGGAGGCGGTTGAGTCACACTTGCCCCTAAAAGAGGCGAGGGTTTCTACACAGCCGGAATAAGAACCATTCCACACCTAGCACGAGAACGTAGACAAATGAGGAGACGATCAAAAGATCTTGTCGCTCCACAAATCCTCGTTAAGATATGTCGGGGACTGCAAACGACCAAAACCGTGAGAAAATTTCCAGGGTGATCGCTCTCTCCAGGCCCCGCAGGACCGAAAGGGTGGCACCCCTCGGTCCGCATCATTCAGAGACCTTCACCAGGATCTCTTCGATATGATCGATCTTCCTCCCCATCGCTTCGATCCGTTCACTCGCCTTCTCTAGATCCTCGTCATCCTTCTCCCCCACCAGGGCATCAAGGTAGCCCTCAACCCAGGTCTTTGCCCGCCCGGCACAGACACAGAGGCCGAGATACCCATATACCAGGAGGAAGAGGTAGAAGAGTCCGGGCCAGAGGGCCCCTGCGATCTGCGGGTTTACCAGGGAAACGAGGCCGGCGAAGACCAGGGCCACCGTGACTGCCACCGCTGTCCAGGCAATCCAGCCCTCGTCAGATATCTTCTCAAGGTCCATGCTTTCCCCTCCTCATTCAGAGACCTTCACTAAGATCTCTTCGATACGGTCCAACTGCCTCTCCATATCTTCGAGCCTCTTGTTCAGGACCGCCATCTTCGCGCTCGTCTCCCCAGCACCGGTCTTCTGCTCCACCATGGCGTCCAGGTAGCGCTCAAGCCATTCTTTCACCTTCACGACGACGATGGAGAGGACCATATAGACCAGGATCAGCGGGATCAGTAGATAGGAGATCGTTGCCAGGGGGATGATGAAGACACTCAGGTCGACAGGGAGAATGTACATCAGGACCAGAGAGACGATCATCGCTATCATCAGCCCGATCACCAGCCAGGTCAGCCAGTGAAAGTTTCGCAATCGTGTGCAGTGCATATTTACTCCTCACGCAGGTTTTTGATTAGGTCCAGGTCCACAACCAGTGTAAAGGGGACGGCTCGGTAATATCGCCTCATCAAGGGCGGGTCGTCGGTGACACGAGCGGTCCCGACGGCCAGCCCTCGCTTCTCCAGTTGTTTGAGATAGATGGTGACGAGCGGGCGTGAGATCCCGAGTTCTTCCGAGATCTCCCGCGCATATTTCTCCTCCTCTGCAATCGCTTTGAGGATCCTGAGTCGCTGCTCATTCCCAAGGAAGCGGAGCAGGTCGGAGAGTTCTCTGAGGGTGGTGGTTGTGAACATTAAACAGGTGTAAATATTATTTTACATCTGATAATATTTTTGATTTGATATTTTTAACATTTGATCTTTTGTGTATTATCGGGCGATCCAAATATCCGATGGTGCCATCTCAACTCTACGATGAATAACGCCGTCACATCAAGTAGAGATCCCTGTTGCGTCTTGGTGCAGGCCACTCATCTCTGTCACTACGCAGTCAGATAGCAGATGAGATAAGTGCAAAAATCTGAAATTCGCTGAAGAGAGGCCCTGAGCCTCAGAAGAGAGGCGACCGATCTGATCACGGAGTACACGCACTCAGGATGTATGACGCACAGGCCAAGGTATTAATATCAGATCACTGATCATCCGCCCATGGCGGGGGTATCACGACCTCTTGGGGTCACAATTGTAGGTTTGTTGTATCTGTTTCTGGGGCTAATCGGACTGCTTGCCGGGGCTACGGTGTTTATGGCCGGAGGCGCGCTTGAATTGCAAGGTTTGGGGGCATTTACAGGCAGTATCGTTCTCATTGTCGCTATCATAAACCTCGCGCTCGGGATCGGGTGCTTCATGGGTTGGGGCTGGGTATGGACACTCGCTGTGCTCTTTGCTCTCATCAACATCTTGACTGCCTTCTACAACTGGTGGATGGCGGGCCATACCATGGCAGGGTTTACCACAGCGCTGGTGAGCATCATCATCCCGGTGATCATTCTCTGGTATCTATTCAGGGACAACGTGAAGGTCTACTTTGGGAAGGCCTGATCCCCTTCCCTTTCTTGTGGGCATGGATGTGGTCAGATCACGTCATATTGAACCTAATTCAGGAATATACCCATCCAAAATCGGTCGGATCGGCTTGGGATTGTGATCTGGTCAGGATGTGTGGAGTTCGTGAAACCCAGTTCATCGCAAGGGATATATCGGGCTTCTACTGGACAATATGGGGGAGGAGATACTATGAAGTCTCCTCGCTGAATTGGAAGGAGGGAGGGGGTCAGGAGTGTGCCCGGAATCCGGCGCGATATGGAGGGAGTTTGTGTCTTCTTCTGGCCATATCGATGACTTCAGGCCGTTGATCTGTCCTCCCTCAATAAATATGTAGCCGAAATTAGGCATAAAACTCTTTTGAAAGCCCAAACTCATCGCATTCTTGTTCAGAGAGTGATGATGAAAATAGTGCGTCAGGGTTCTTTCTTCTCACCGAGGGGAGGTCTTCAAGTATCTGGACGGCCATCGTGACCACCGCTTTTCTGAGATAGTCCTCAAGAGACATGTACCTGCTCTCGACGGCGGACGCATAATACTGTTCTATAACGTCGAACTCATGGTCGGAAAAGTCGATTTCAAGTGTTGGCATAGGAGTTGATATAATGTATGTCATTATAATCGATCCGAAATGATCTCGGTCTCTGTCATCACTCGCTCTCCAGTTCTCCTTTCGTAAGAGGTCGAAATCCTCATCTCTTCGTTACGTACTTCACTATCGTGAAGCAGGGGAACGGCATGTCCCCCGGCGGAGAGCATCTCCAAGAGGATTTACAGAGCCAAATAATGCAAAAATTGGGCAAAAATTGGATCTGGAAAATTCATCTCAATAGTTCTCTGTGGTGAGGTGCGTGCCGCTCGAAAATTGGGCTGTGTAGAAATCCTCGATATGGTTCTCTTTGTGGGGGCGTGCCGTCCCACGGTCTCCCCGCGCAAAGATAGGCGGTGGACGGCATTACACTCTTCATGGCGATTGATTGTGCCTTCCCGGCCCTATCTTCATCCTGGGGGTCCGGGGGCAGGGCCCCCAGTGAGATGATAGGGAAGGTGGGTGAGTCACGCTCATACCAGGAATTGGTGAGGGTTTCTACAGAGCCGAAAATTGTAGATTTTCTCGACTCCCCCCGATCGTCCTCCGGTTCCTGCTACACGATAAGGTCGAAGACAGCATACTTCCCTCTATGAATGTCAGTGTTGCCTTCACTCATGCCTCTCTCCAGAGAGAAGCATCTAGGGGATTCTAAAGATCCCAAAATATGTAATTATGGCTCTGTAGAAATCCTCTTGATGAATCTCTCTGTCGGGGGGTTTGGCCGCCCCCCGAACCCCCTGCGACACGATAGATCGAGGACGGCAGCACTCTCTTGATGGTCATCGATTCTGCCTTCCCGACCCTATCGTGTTGCGGGGGTCCGGGGGCAGAGCCCACCGGCCAAAGAGGTAGGAAGGCGGGTGACACACGTCTCTCCAACACAAGAGGTGAGGGTTTCTACAGAACTGTAATTATGGAGATCATCCCAAAACTTTCCAGCCCTCCTCCTCCCAGAAGATAGCAATGGATGTGGTAGTGAGATCCTCCCAATTTCGTTGCGCACTCATGCATTCATGCCTTCCCACACCACCGCGCTGGGGGCGTGGCTCCCCCGGGCCCCAAGGATGGCGATTGGGGCGGGAAGGCAGAGCGATGATCGTGAAGACGGGATGCGATCTCCTGCCAATCTTCATCAGCGTGAGGGAATGGAGGGCGTGCCGCCCTCCGGTGGAGGATAAGGTTTAGAATTTTGGAAAGAAGGGTTTTGTAGAAACCCTCACCTATTCTTAGTATAAGTGTGCTGCACCCGCCTTCTCATCTCTTCGGCCGGTGACTTCCTCGAAGACCAGCAGGTCTTCTCAAGCTCCCTCCGGTTGCGTCCCCCGGACCTCCGGAACCAGGACAAGGTCGAGAAGGCTGGATGGAGGATCATGACGAGGAAGGTGCTGTCCTCTCTCTTATCGTGTGCGGGGGGACGGGGGGGCGACACGCCCCCTGCCAGAGAACCTCATCAAGATGATCTCTACAGAGCCGAAGAAAGTACTTTGGTTCGAGGAGTTATTCACCCCAAGAGAGTTTTGGGATATGCTCATGGAGAATATTATGGGATTGTTTGAAAAAATTCGAGAAAGAGTACATGAGATCACTGGATATCTCTATGTGGAAGAGATCGAGGAGGGCTATTCCGGTGAGCAAAAATATGTTCTTGGTCTTCCTGGCGATGAAAAACGTCTCCTGCGGATCATTGAACCGGCGAGTGACGCGGTTATCCTGAGAAAAAAGGCAGAATTCAATGTCCTACGGGATCTCAGAGATTATTCTGACATGATCCCCGATGCACACTACTTCGGAGTTTCTGAAGAGAATGATCTCTGTTTCATGATCGTGCGCTTTATCGAAGGCACAAATGCAGAGCAGTCGTTGCCCAATTATTCAGATGAAGTACAGTATGCGATCGGTGTCGCCGCCGGAGAAGAACTGAAAAAAATGCATGCCTTGAAAGCGCCCGCATGGTATCCGGGTTGGTACGAGACAAAAAAACGGAAAAACGAGTATTATCTCAGGGCACTTGAGGAGTGCACCACAAAATTAAGAGGCGTTGACCTTAACGCAGTTGTCGAATTCGTCGAATCACGGATGGACCTTATGAAAAATGTCGAATCCTCATTTCAGCACGACGACTACCATCCTGCCAATATCATTGTCAACAAAGGAACATTCAGCGGCGTGATCGATTTCAACCGCTATGACTGGGGCGATCCGGTCCATGATTTCTACAAAATCGCACACTTTTCACGAAATATCAGTGTTCCCTTTTCTGTCGGACAGTTCGACGGGTATAACAGAGGAAATGTCTCACACGAATTCTGGAAAAAATATTCACTCTATGCCGCAATGAGCATCGTCCCTGACATTGTCTGGTCATATCGCCACTCGATCCGTACCGGCACCGCCGAGCAGATCGAACGATCGCAAAAGACCATCCAGACGATCCTCTCCGACCACGAGAGTTTTGAACTGGACGTACCTCTCTGGTATCACGAATATAAAGAAAAGGCTCTGTAGAAATCCTCTGGATAAAATTCTTTAGCGGGAGGCGTGCCATCCTCCGTTAATCTACATGGTGTGGGTTCAGGAGGGTAGCGATTGCATTCTCTAGAGCCAAAAGTCAGGATAGTTCTCCAGAAGAGGGAGATAAAACACGACACCGGACACATCATCCAGCCTTCATGATTGAATGTTTCAGAAGAAGTGCGAGGGGAGCGATTCGAACGCTCGAACACCTACGTGACAAGGCCCTCAACCTTGCGCCTTTGGCCTGGCTCGGCAACCCTCGCCCAAAAATGTGGGTGGAGAACAATGTTTCCAATACCTATGTGCGTTCCTGAGATTTAATCGTATTCCCGCCAGGTGTGCCCACACTTGGTGCAACGGAAGAAACGGACCTCGCTCTCATCAGCACTCCGCAGCTGACGCAGCCACCAGAAGGCGAGGGTGTTTCCACATTCAGGACACAGGACATTGGTTGTCGGAAGGGTCTGCACCTTCTCCTCATCGTCGACGATGGTGATCTCCTTCTCGACACGGGTGGTCGTGATCTTCATGTCCTCCTCACTTTCGATCGCCTGAACATACCCGCACCTACGGCATTTCATCTGACCACCCGATGAAATCATCAGGTTGTTGCACTTCGGGCAGAATAACATCTATCAATTATTGGGAAGCCATGCCTGATTAAGCCTTGTATATCTGACATTCCCGCCTGAGGAGCCGGAGACTTTGGATTTTGATCCCTTTGAGAACGGTTAATTATATGAGCCGGCAAATAATGGATGATGGAAGCACTCCTCCTCACCGCAGCCTTCGTCTCCTTCATTCTCTTCCTCATCCCAGGGAGACATAGTGCGTATGCAGGGATTGCAGGCTGGCTCTCGATGTCACTCTTCCTCTTTGCTGAGGTGCCCTACTATCTCTCGATCAACAACTTCCTGTACCCCACCATGGCGGTCCTCTCGGTCCCCTTTCTATATGTGACCGCAAAGAGGTTGCGTGCCGAGGACAAAAATGTCCAGTATCTCACTCGTGCCGCCGCGGTCGCCGTCCTTGTCTACCTCCCTTTCGGCTACACGCCGCTTGGCGACTGGCTCATCGATGTCGTCACTGGGGAGGTCGGATGGCTCCTCAACATGGTCGGCATCCAGTACTCGATGTACGACTGGAACATGTTCATCAGAAATGGGCTGAGGGTTGAGATTGTGCTCGGGTGCACCGGGATCCAGAGCATTGCCATCATGCTCGGTGTGGCCGCTGCTGTCCCCACCGAACTGCGCCAGAAGATCCTCGCCGTCCTCTTCGTTGTCCCGACGATCTATATCCTCAACCTGTTCAGGAACGTCTTTGTGATCACCGCCTACACCGGGCAGTGGTTCCCGTACTTTCCTGAGATCGCAAGCAACGGAGAGTACGGCTACGAGAGTTTTTTCTGGGCCCACAACGTCCTCTGCGAACTCGGGGCCCTTGTCGCCCTTGTAATCATCGCCTACGCCCTTTTCGCTCTCATCCCTGACCTTGCCAAGATGGCTGAGGGATTATATCGGGCTTACCGCGACGACCTCACGAGAGCGTTCTCGAGAGATAGATGATCCGCTGGATCGCCGAGAGGTTGGTGCAGACGGCGATGACCAGTACCGAGAGCCAGGCATACCCGAGCGAGGCCCCGACGATGAGGACGATGAGAGTCTCAGGCCTCCCGAAGAACCCTACCCCCTCGAGGGGGTCGTGGATCTTCCCGCCGACCCGGTCTGAGAACCCGACCTCGGCATAGACCACCGGTTTGATGAAGGTGTTGATCATCGAGCCAAAGATCGCGATTGCCACGACTGCAAAATCGGCTTCAGGCGGGACCGGGAGGAACCTGGAGAGGATCGCCGTCCCTGAGAGCCCGACACCGAGGATGGCCAGGGCATCGACGTACTTGTCGAAGACCCAGTCGATCACCGCGCCAAAATCGGTCTGGCACCCCTTCTTCCTCGCGACGGTCCCGTCCACCAGGTCGAGGACAGCTGAGACGAGTAACAGAAGACTCCCCAGGAGAAAGGATCCTCTCGCATAGGAGATCATGCACAAGACCCCGAACAACAGGGAGAGATAGGAGATCTGGTTTGGGCTGATGCCGGCCTTGATAAAAATGTCGGCGATAGGTTCGAGTTTAGAGATGAGCCGCGGCCTCAGCGCCGTAATATTCATATCAATAGTAAGGGCCACTCAAAGGCATA
>JAQVHG010000074.1 GCA_028696365.1 Methanofollis sp. | reverse complement strand
GGGGGATCTTTGGGAAGACATGCGGGATGTTCTGTGCCTCATCCATAGTGGGGACAACAAGTGAGACAGTCCAATCCCTCTCTTTATCATCTATATCAATCGCAGAATGATGCGCTTCATCCTGGTTTTTCTCACCGATGTGATCTGACACGTGCATCCCCTTGTTTATTTTTACAAGATTGGAAACATGTTCCATGGCCCATGGCTGCAGTTTCATACGTGACTCAGGATTATATGAGAGTAAACAACACGCACATACCCTTCACACCCCTATATAATACCATTGATGAGTGACATCATTCCCCTGATCTCATCCCTCTCCCTGAGATAACTAGAATAAAGTACAATTTCGATCCCTTTAGAATCCACCCATGAAGCGAACACACGCCTCACGCATACGGGATAAAAATATCTCGTCGCATGCTCTCTTCTTTCAAGACTGAAGAATCGGTGGAGAACGTGTTCAATTCATCGCCCCCACCTACTTGTGTGGAGGGATGTGTGTCACCCACCTTCCCACCTCTTCGGCCCCTTGGAACCACGATGGAGTCTGGAAGGCAAAATAGATGACCATAATGAAGGTGTTGCCGACCACGATCTATCGTGTCGCGGAGGGTCCAGGGGGCGGCACACCCCACACAGAGATAACTTTCCAGAGGGTTCCTACAGAGCCAAAATACAACAAAATAATCATATGAAACGTATTTTGAATTTTACCGCGAAAAACGACATAACGCCCATGAATCCAGAGACAAGTGACATCTCCAGATCTCATGATTACTCCATATGAACATTGGTCAATAATCCAATAATATTTTAATATCATGAGACCCTCGACAGGGGAGTGCCGATCATGAGCGATAACATTACAAAGAGAATCTCAATCCAAAACGCTCAGAAAAAATAAGTATTGAGTTCGGGAGAGAGGTTCAGTATCAACCCCGATTATACTCTCCTCTCATAAAACATGTGAGAAAAAACACAAGCACAAAATCAGAGCATAATTCATGACTGATAATGATATCAGATGGGTTGCCGATGCTGATCTATGCACAGGATGTGGAGTGTGTACCTCAATGTGCCCACATTCTGCGATCGTCCTCAATTCCGACCCCATAAGAGGAATATATCTTCCCCATATTGATGAGAACCGATGTACGGGATGCGGGATATGCCTGAAGACATGTTCAGGACATGAATTCGATTTCTCAAAATGGAACAGAGAAATATTTGGGAAAATACCGGAAAATATCCTTTTAGGACATTATAATGAATGTTATGTGGGATATACAACCCAGAAGGAGATCAGATCTCATGCATCATCCGGCGGAATCATAACATCACTCCTCTTGTTCCTGCTTAATAAAGGTATAATCCAGGGGGCAATTATTACAAAAATGAACAAAGATCGTCCTTACGACCCAGAGCCATTTATTGCACGAACAGAAGAGGATATATTGGAAGGAGCACGATCAAAATATTGTCCAGTCCCGTTAGGCATAATCTTAAAAGAAGTCATTGAATCAAAAAAAGAGGATAAATTTGCACTGGTAGGACTTCCATGTCATATTAATTCTATATTAAAAGCTGAATCGTTGAATAAAGATCTCAAAGATAAGATAATACTACATATCGGGCTTATGTGTGCTCACACCAACAATTTTCACGGAACCACCGCTCTTATGAGATCACAGCATGTCGCCCCTGAAAACATAAAAAAAATATATTATCGAGGAGAGGGGTGGCCGGGCCTATTTCAGGCAGAAAAAATAGATGGATCCAGAGTTGCCATTCCCTTGAAAAAATTCTTTGATTTTACTCATCATACTCATTTTTTCACACCAAGAAGATGCCTTCTTTGCTATGACGCCACCTCTGAATTTGCGGATCTGTCAGTGGGTGACGCCTGGAATTTACCTGAATCAAGAGATGACAAAGAAGGAACGTCGATTATTCTCTCTAGGACAAATAAAGGAGAGACCCTGTTACAGATGCTCACGCACGAGGGTATCCTCACTCTTACACCAACCTCGCCTGAGAAGATCATCTCATCACAACCTGGTCTGATCTTCACAAAAAAAATAGGAACAAGATCACGGCTTGCTTTCCTTACCTTAACCAGAAAAAAAATCCCGGAGTACCACGCCGAATTTCACCCTACTTCAAAATTATTCTCACTCTACTCTGTCCTTCTTCTCATAAATCCTAAAATTTCACAGAATTCAAAACTTCTTGACTTTGTCGTATCAGTACCCTCCACCCTCTTTAGACCAATCAGTCTGACACAAAATTTTGTATCTATGGCATGGCTCAAAATCTATAAAACAAAAATTGAGGGGGTTCATTGATGAAAATACTCGTCACCGGTGCATACTGTGTATTAAATAAAGGAGACGCCGCCCTCAGACTAGGAGGTCTCCCTGCAATCAGAGATCAGATCCCTGATGCAAATTTCACCATCCTCACACTCTTCCCCGAGTACGACTCAAAAGTATACACCGATGGAAGAGTTGTTAAGGCGTTAGATACCCCAGGAAAAGCATTAAATGCAGTAATTCGTTGTATCCTCTGGAGTGTCTTCACTCGAGGCACAAAAAACCTCAGAAAGAACAACCATTTTTTAGACGTTGATGTGCTGAAAGAGTATGCACGTGCAGATGTCATCGTTGATATTAGTGGTGACAGCATCAGCGAGGTGACAGGGTTTCAAGGCACCCTGTATCATCTTCTTCACCTCTGGATTGCGACAAAACTCAGGAAAAAGACCGTAATTTATGCACAGTCCGTCGGACCATTTCCATACACCAAGCCCTTCTCAAAGCGCCTCTTAAATAAAACTGATCTCATTACCTTGAGGGGTAAAATCTCATACGATTATCTCCAAAACCTCAAAATAACAAACCCTCCCATTTATCTTACTGCCGATGTGGCGTTTCTCATGGAACCTGCGTCAGAGGAGCGGATCGATGAAATTTTTGAAGAGATTAAAAAGGACAAAAACTCTTCGTTTGTCGGAATATCAGTAAGTAATCTCATATCCAGGTATTATGGTTCATATGATGAATATACAACACTGATGGCGAAAATTACTGATTTTATCATCACAGAACTTCACACCGACGTTATTTTTATTCCTCATGTTACTGGCCCAGATAAAGAAAAAGACGATCGAATCGTTGGAGAGCATGTCTACCAGAAGATCACGAACAAAAAGCATGTCTATCTCATCAAAAAAGACTACTCACCTCAAGAGACGTGGGGAATCATCAAGCAGGGCGAATTGTTTCTCGGTGCACGGATGCATGCATGCATCGGGGCACTTTCAGTGGGTGTTCCAGTGATCAATATCTCATACCATCATAAATCTCCAGAGATCATGCAGATGTTTGGGCTTGAAGAGAACGTCATCGCAGGAGGGGATCTCACCTTTGAGAACGCAACCACCACGATTACCCAAACCTGGGGAGAGAGAGAGAAAATAAAGAGGAGAATAACAGAGGAGAGAAAAAAAGTAAGATCTGAAGCCAGAAAAAATGCTATCATTCTACAAGAATTTCTTAAAAACGATCATTAGATAATATTTTTATAAATTACTCATTTAAACCTGCATATTACCATCTTAGAGTATTCATAGAAAAATCGGAAGACACCTTGAGAGAACAATGGTTTCATTTATACCTAATATTTCTGCACTATGGAGTCTTCTGAGAAATAATTCTCTTATTCAGAATTCATTTTATTTAATTTTATCAAGTGGCCTTACATCAGCACTCGGCTTGATATTCTGGATCTTCGCAGCCCGGTTTTTCACTTCAAATGATGTTGGAATTGGCTCCGCATCTATCTCAATAATGATGTTCCTGAGTATACTCTCTCTCTTTGGGCTCAACTTTTCGGTGATAAGATTCCTCCCAAAAACAGAGGAAAAAGAGAGAATGATCAATACATTTCTAACTCTGATCATCTTCTCGAGTATTATATTTACGATTCTAGGGATAGTTGCTATCATAAACTGGGTACCAGACTTTGATTTTCTGGAGGAAAACCCAGCGTATATTATACTATTTGTCTGCTTTACGATTATATGGTCAATCAAGAGCATCTATGCGAGTACATTCATCTCAGCAAGGTTGAGCAGATTTGTCCTGTGGCAGGAGGTGATCTTTGGCATTCTAAAAATCGTTTTTCTACCTATATTGATAATATGGGGCGGATTTGGAATCTTTGGAGCGTGGGGGATCGGTGCTGCTATCTCTATTCTGTGTAGTTTTTTCCTCTTAAATAAAGTCATATCTGACTACAAACCACGAATTAGACTCGATATCCCAACCATAAGGAGATCGATTCGGTTCTCATTCTGGAACAATGCAGCTACCATCCTTGGTTCTACTCCTAAAATGCTCCTCCCAACGATCATAGTAATCCTTGTATCACCTGAAACAGCCGCATATTTCTATATGGCATGGACAATCACTGGGGTCCTGAACACCACATCCTTGCAGATCTCTAACTCGCTCTTTGCAGAAGGGATTCATGAAAATGAAAAGATCAGGAAAAACATAATCCATGCGATCTATCTGACCAATGCTATCATTATACCTGCAGTATTGATTCTATTGATCTTTTCTGAATTTATTCTTGGACTGTTTGGTGAAAACTACTCATCAAATAGCATACCCCTTCTAAGACTTCTCGCTCTCGCCTGTATTCCCCATGCGATGAATCTGATGTACTTTTCAATCCAGAGAATAAAGGGGGAGATGAAGATCGTAACATTCTGCTATGCACTGCTTGCAACGTCAATGATCGGTCCAAGCATCCCTCTTCTAATAGGTATGGGAATCGAAGGTGTTGGCATTGCATGGCTCGCAAGTAATCTCCTTGTCCTTGGTACGATCCTCTTTCTCAATCGACACACCATCTGCCCCTTTGTCTGTCAGATGATCAAATGGTATCCAGTCAGATTAAGATGAACAGAACTGGATAATCTCCCTCACCAGATTATATTGAGTATTCTATAATACTTACACAACCATATTGAGAATACCAAAATACCGGCTCTGTAGAACCCATCATTTCTCCCAAGCAGGAGTGTAGCTCACCCGCCTTCCCACATCTTCCTGACGGGGGCTCTGCCCCCAGACCCCCAGAAGATGATAGGGCTGGAAGGGCACAATGGACGAACACAAAGAGGAAGTTGCCGTCCCTGGTCCCATCCTGACGCAGGAGACCAGAGGTGGCCAACTCCCCAGAGAAATAGCCATCCTGAAGGTTTCAAAAGGACCGAAAAAATGGCTCTGTAGAAAACCTCATTTTTTCTTGGTTCAAGTATGATTCAACCACCTTCCCACACAATCGCGCCGGGGGCGCTGCCCCTGGACCCCCAGGATGAAGATTGGAGCGGAAAGCGGAGAAACGATCCTGAAAGGGGGGGAGTTGCAGTCCACCCCCTATCGTGTCGCGCGGGGGGTTCGGGGGGCGGCCAAGCCCCCCCGCCGAGATGATATCTAGAAGATTTCTACAGGGCCGAGATTATGGCAATTTACACATAGTTAGGAGGAATCGAGAAATCCCTGTGATAATGGATATCAAATATTTTACAGTGCAAAGAAATTTCAAGGGATTTCATGACGGAGGATATCGATTCCCCTTTGAATTAGTGATTTTATGATTCAAACACCTGAACAAGGAAAGAGAGGAAAAGTATAGTTCCATGCTCACAATGGACAATACTCTTAATGTCCCATCTATTTCAAAGTCTGAGATCGTTCAATTGTCTCCCTGATGCACTCCCCATTTTTAAGAGCAGAACAGCGAGTTTTAAAGATATTTTTCGTCAGTTGATCCTGGATAAGTTCTTTATTTGCCAATATTTCATCAATATCTCTGATAATTTCTTCATAAAGTTCATCAGGCCTATAATTCTCCACAGAAATGATATATTTCTCCATTTCGAGCATTTTTCCAAGGATTCCATGAGACTTATGACCATAAACTACAGCAACAGTAGGCACAAACATCGACATAGCGGCTATCGTTGCATGCATCCGACAGCCAAGAAAGATTGCACATTTTCCTATTACTCCTTTTACTTCATTGGCATCATATGATCCCTGAAGTAACCTCACTCCTCTCCCCCTACACGCATCAAATAGATCCTGAGAGAGCATTTTATCATCCCTCATATTCTTTTGAAGAGAATATGCATGTGGAATGATCAGTATTGTACCCAATTCACGCCGGACAATCTCCTGGACAACCCGCGTCATCACCTCAAGATAGATCTTCTGTCTTTCGTCTATATTTTCCCCCCACTGAAAGGCGTATCTGTGGATGATCGAACTTACAGTTATCCCAATAAATGGTTTAGAAGCCCCATCCAGTCCTTCATTAACAAGAATATCCTTAATATGCTCTGGAGATGATGGTTCCATGAGGAACGCGTGGTCGGCAGTTAATTGTATTTCTGGATTTTCCAGCCAAAGACCGTCTTGAAGATAGTTATAGGTGATCTCTTCTCGTGTTGTTATGAGTGCAACCCTGTTGAGGACACTTCGAGCTATTTTTTCAAGAAATTTATTCTTAAATTCACCAATTGAGGCGGCAGAGACAATCACCGGTTTTCCTGACAGTGTTGCAAGATAGGTATTAAAGAGAGAAAATAATGCCATATGGAGAGGATAATGATCATTTGGACCATCAGTAGTTAGATCAACGATTGCATCGCAATTACGATATATAGAAGGGAGAAGATCTGGAGACCTAAGGAGACGGCCGGCATACATTCTGCAGAGGATAAAAAAACCTGAAAACCCTGATAAAATAAGTGACCTGCCAAATGAATCAGAATCCTTATACCAGGTATGATCGACGACCTGCACTCCTTCATATTCCCATTGCTGGTAGACAGGAAGATCATCCCCATAATGACTTGAAATAAATGTAATGTGAGCATCCGGGACATTTTCCTGGATCGAAATGATAAATCCCTGGATCACCGCTCGCCCACCAAAACTATACATCCCCATGGAATTGATGACAAGGATCTCAACCATGTGATGGCCATACATTTAATTTAATATATACATGGCGGAGAATGCCTACAATACCATTGATCTCAGGTCATGACTGAAATATCCTCGTTCCTCCATTCTCATAAATTTGAGAGAGATCATACTGATAATCCTCTGAATAGCCATACCAATGTAACGGATTCTCAGCTCCATAATATTGAAGATAATTCTTCGTCTGCACACCTTCAATATAATAATCAAACACATGAGTGATCGGTTTATTACGAAGTATCTCTAAAAGATGACGGCTTGAAAAATCTGCGCATACAAAATCTGTATCATAATAATTAACAAATCTATCTCCGCCCGGCAAAAAGGTATACCGAATATCCTCATGTTCAAGACCATCTAAAGAAGATGCGAAAAAATCAGCTCCCTTGAGATCCTGTGTGTGAGTCTGAAAAAATGCATCACTCCCATAGTGAGCCGGGATATGAAGAATAACAACCAGGACCATAAGGAAAGTAATAATCTTGCGATCCGAGATCGCAAGAGAGATGATACCTACCATAGGAACAATGCAAAACAGAAATACCCGCTCAAAACCTTCTTTTCCATAGTCCATTGCAACAAAGATAAGGGCAGGAAGCATCCAGAACAATAAATCACGGACTTTTCTTTTTACATCATCAGGCAGAGGCTTGAACTGATAGCGCCATAGAGATATTGCACCAAAAAAACCAAGAATCCCTGCATATGCAAATCTAAAACAATCGACGATCTGTTTATATTCTGTCTTTGGAGTAAATTTATTGAATTGAGTGGACAAACTTGCATCAACATGAACTGATGAAGAAATAAATTTACTAACGGCTGTCTGGAAGACTACAGGAGACAAATAGGTGTACCAGATCAGGAATATTCCCCCAATAAATATAACCACTACGAATCTATGCCTCCGTATCATCTGAACACCTACAGAAAAAAAGAAGATGACAGCATAAAAAAAATGAGATATCAAGAGCATAGAGAGAGACAGAAAGATGGCAATATACTTCTGGGGAACTTCCTTCAACCCAGTTATGATCAGTATCAATAGTAGGGAAATTAAATACGCATAAGACTGAGGCGAGTAATATGAGTAGATCTGCCAGAACATTGCAATAGCCAAAAAAGAAACAAGAAATGCCGAATTTTTCGTTGCATGTAGAGATTGACCCAGAGCAAATGTGACAATGACAAAAAATACCACCCAGAATAGAGGCATATACTCTAACAGAACAGTAAGGTCGATGTCCGTCACCGAGATCAATATCACATTAATGAGATGAAAGGCTGGCCAATTGAGATACGAGATCAAGGGCAGATCTGAGGGTAGATTAATCCTATGATCCTCAAGAATATTCTTGGCCTCTGCGGTTGGATAGTACGAGGACCATGCACGTGCATTCTCCTCAGCAAAGACACCAATACCAAATAAATACAATCCAAGAATCAGAAGGATGAATACATACATCCAGGATGATCTGCGCTCAGTACCCAGAAATAGGACAAGCGAACAGAGTGTGATAATTCCAAGTCCAAGCCAGTAAGTCAGAGGTAGATGCGCTGTTAGACCAAGGAAATCATCGACATCGACAGAGACCCACTTGATCTGCCACACCGAAAGAAAAAAGAGAATAATTCCCCATGTTCCTAAGATAGATAATATTCTGGCTCCAGAAAGAACAGATATAATCTCTGAAACCTTCTTATGAATAGGAACAAACCCCCAAAGGATTGGGAGCATATCAATATTTTATTATATAGTGTTTTTGGTAAATGTACAATCATACAACGTCAAGAAAAGACTCCGAGTTTCTGAACTCAGAATTCCAGAAAGGAGATCGTAGACAATACCGAACTGCTCGACTCAGGATGTGGAGCGCCATGAGCCCCACAATGGCACTGATACTAACTGCTAAATGAACATCTTGTATGTATTACAACAAATTATGTTTCATAAAAATGTAATAAAAATCGATACGTCTTAGGCAGTCAATTTTT
>JAQVHG010000073.1 GCA_028696365.1 Methanofollis sp. | reverse complement strand
GAGGGGATCCCGTCGATCATCCGAGTGTACGCAACCCGATAGCGTCCGATATCGCCGGCAAAGTGCGGGGGTTCATATGACACTTTAGGGGCGGTGAGAGCCTCTTCGATCTCTTCTCCCTTAAGATGATTTCCGGCGATCTCCTCTGCCTCATCCATGCTGATGCCGGTATTTATTCCCATACGGTCTGCGATCTCGCCGTAGGCGTACGCAACCTCTCCGGTCACTGCATCGATCCCGACCACTCCTGATCCCTGCTCTCTCGAGGAGACCTCGAACTCCCAGACCTGGCCTTCAGGGGCGTCGCCGATGAGGGTACCTTCCCTTGGTGTCTCTGCGGCAGGGATTTTGGCGTGTACGGTCGCAGAGGCGGCGCTCTCGTTCATACTGGTCTGTGCACTCGCCTGTCTTTCACCTGGAGAAAGGAGCACGGCGGCCCCTACCAGGACGCATCCAATGATGAGGGCGGCGACGAGAAGATAGATCACATGGTACGGCCCCATCTTTTTTGGGGCTTTCTGTGAGGGTGCCATAGGTCGTTCACAGGTTCGGCTATGGTCTCCGGGGTATATGTGGGTTCTGTGTCAGTCGGGGTATTGTCGCAGGACCGTGAGAAAGGGATGCGGCAATAAAGCAGTGTTTCGCTGTGGTGTCCGATGTCCTGTTCTGAAGGGGGGCAGGGACCATCCGCTCATTTCAGAGAACTCCAATAATTTTCATCTAGTATGCGAGCGTATCCCAAAACACTCTTAGGGTAACCATCTCCTCGAACCGAAGCATTTTCTTCTAGGGATTCTGAACTCTATCCTCGACCGGGGGGCGTGCCGCCCCCCAGATCCCCGCTGATGAAGATTGACAGGGATCGCACCCCCTCGGCATGGTCATTCTGCAGCCTTCTCGACCTTAATCGCAATCCTGGGGTTCCGGGCGGCACTCGCCCCCGGCAGGAGCGTAAGGGAAGGCGATGGATGCATGGTTGCACTACAAAGAGGCGAGGATCTCTCAACCATCATCCTTCGCGATCTACTCTGAGGAGAAGAGCTAGAGAGTTTTGGGATGACCTCTGCTTGAACCCAGGTTTCATGCCAATTCTACAGATCCAAAAATTCGGCTCTGTAGAAACCCTCTAGAGGCATCTCTCTGGCGGAGGACTGGCCGTTCGAAGACCTGCGGGTCTTCTCAAGTTCGCTCCGCTCATACCCCCCGGAACCCCCGAGCCAAGATAGGTCGTGGACGGCAGTCTCTCTTCATTGATTTCGAATACGCCTTCCCGACCCAATCTTTATCTCAGAGGGCTGGGGCAGCGCCTCTGGAGAGATTCAGGAAGGAAGCGGGAGAATCACGCGTGCACACAGAAAAGGTGAGAGTTTCTACAGAACTAAAAGTTCCTATTTTCGAGTTATCGAGAAGGTTGAAAATCTTCGAGGGTCCGCCCCCCGCCAAGGAACATCACTAAGAGGATTTCTACAGAGCCGAAGAATCTAATATGTCGGCACCATATCACAATGTATATTGCGTCCTCAATTGTGATACAATATTTAATGAAGAATTCTCGTAAGATTATATGTATATTTATTGTCTTTTCTCTCGTTGCTCTTCTGATCTTCATTGCTCATCCTGGGAATATTCTTGACATCAGATCTCCAGAACTTCAGGAAGGATATGGCGATCTCGATACAATCCTCAGCAGATCCGAATCCCTGCTTTTCAACGACAGTGGGTACCAAAAACTGACTGCAGGTAATGAGACGATCCGTCTCCTTGTCCTTGTCCATAATAGGTCGTGTGTTGAAGAACGGTACAGAATTGGCTTTCATTATGAGGAGATATCTGGATCCCGCGCCGCACGCATTGTTGGTGGGGACTACTGGCGCGTTCTCATCGACCCAGGAAAGGGCACAGTGCAATCTGAGATGAGAGAATGGCAGCCGCGACATTCATGTGTGAACATAAGTAGTCAGACCATAAAGAAAGGTGCTTCGTCTTCTTTATCATCTTCAACTCATGTAACAGTTTATCCGGCGCCGTGGCTTGAAGACTCAGGTACATGGAGGTATGTACTTCGCGTGGACTCAGAGGGAGACGTCACCCCCGTAAAAATCCCGCCCCTTCTTTCTGGATGGTCAGGGTGCATCGAAAGTCTCTGCTCGATATGGAAAGTGCAGGGTGGTCTGGGAGATTATCTGGATATCGTCAAGTACTCCCCAGACCGGGTTCAGACTTGGTGCAACGCTGACGGAGAGATCCTGATCGATGAGGTCTTTGAGCGCGATTATCTCTCAGCAAGATTTTCATACCCCCGAGAGGGGTGGTTTTATGGGGATTGGCCGTCTGAAGCCGGTTACTCCTATAGATTTTCGATCAATCCGAAGGCCGGGAGTCGTATGGTGATCGATATCGTCACAGCACTCTCGGGTACAGGAGACGGCTATGGATCAGATGAGACCCAGCATTCCTGGCGGGTGATCATTGACACCCCCCCGGATCCGGCAGGTCTGTCTGAGAACAAACTCAAAGCCAATGGTATCTGGGCAACAAATTATGGGGGGTACTATCATCTTTCGCCTCTTATCGTGGACATGAATAAGGGAGATACCGCAGCATTGGTTTAAGTAAGGTCCAGTATGATTGGTGCCGAACACCGGATGTGGTAAACTCTAGATCACTCTCAATGGTACCAATACTCGCCCCCTCTTTTTGTATATCATGATGGCATTCCGCTCTGAAGACCAGAGATCGATCCCGTATAGGATACATGAACAAGAATTTTCACCGAACTCGATTGAAATGAATGCCCTCATTGAACCACTCTGTAGAAATCATCTTGATGGTTCTCTTCGACGGGGGGCTTGGCCGCCCCTCGAACCCCACGCATGAAGATAGGCGGAGGACGGCATCCTGTCTTTCAAGATCTTTTATTCAGCCTTCCCGCCCCTATCGCCATCCCTGGGTCTGGGGGCAGAGCCCCCGGCACGGAGATAGAGGAAGGCGGCTGAATTATACTCGAACCAGGAAGAAGTGAGGTTTTCTACAATGCCTATTGAACTAAATACCATCTCCAGGACTGTTGCCTGAGTGATATTGGTCACAGTGTGCTTTCTCCTGGTCCCTTGGGTGTTTCCATTTGTGTGGGGATAGTCGTAATTCTGTTCGTATCCGATTCATCGGGAAGTACCGTTAAGACGCTCTTGTTGCATGGGATATAGGTATCGAGATTGGTGAGATTATCGTAAGATTTGCAGAAAGACGACATGGGCAAAAAAATCGTATTGTTCTGTGCATCGGCAAGGAATCTTTGGTACATGGTCTCCGGCATCCGTACCAGAACTACCGCATCATCGGGATTGATATTATTTTCAATAAATATGTTCTGGTGTTCTTTGTATTTCATAAATCGGAGATTTTGAGACGGAGATAAAACAGGGAGTTCAATGATTCCGTTTCTTTTATCTTGAACCGATGTGTTGAGAGTTTTTTCCGAGAGGATGAAAGAGATCATTTCTGATTCTGGCAAGGGTGTCGCGGGTGTTGCATTCTTGAAATATTCAGGAGGGATAAAATGATCAGGCACATCTTTGGATGAGTTTATGTCAGCACCATCGTGTTCATTGAATCCCTCTTCAGCCGTGCCCAGTATCGACATTATCGTCGTCACCGCGATGAGCATTGCAAGCAGGAGGACGCCAAATTTCAGAGCCTTCATGGATCTTTATGTTTCAGAGTCGCATACAGGATTTCCCTCACGATCGAGACCGATGCAGACTGTTTGTTAGGGAAAGGGATGCACCCGTTCCCGTGGTTTCTTCAGGCAGCCGGTTGAGCTCTGCAGTACGATACGAGATTATCTCACGGCGACTGTTTCTCAAGTTTGATTGTGGCATTTGCTCCGGGGGGAACATATGTACCTATATAGTGGATTTCGATAGGAATACCTAGTGATTCTGCCACGCTATTATTTTCCAGAGTGATCCCTCGAAAGCCTACCACCATGCCATCGATCTGATACTCTTCGTCCAGATTCACAGGAACGTAGCGTGTTCCGTTTTCCGCCTGTATGATATATGTCCCGTTATCGTTTTCCACATATAAGACCGTTCCAATAACGGTTTCTTCTTCGGTTTTTTCTTTATCAGTACAACCGCTTGAGAGCAAAGCTAAAATGAGAACGAATGCAATTGATACAGTTGAAATGTATTGGAATATCCTACACCCCATATATACTCACCTTTTATTAATCTGAACTACTTGGTATATAATTCTTGGTGCTACCCTTTGGAACCTTGAAAACAGGTAATGAGACGAGAAGAATCGTCCATGAATGCGATGAGCCATCTGTCCTGGCCGTTCAGGGTGATCATCTTCCTCATACTGATCACCACTCTCCCATAGGCGAGAAGAATCCGATAGATCGTATTGTGCGGAATATGGACGCCATATTCTTCCTCAATTTTTTTCAAGGCTCTGTAGAAATCTTCTTGATATCTCTCTCAGGCAGGGGGGCTTGCCGCCCCCCGGGCCCCCCGCCACATGATATGTCGATGACAGCAGCACTCTCTTTATGGTCATCGATTCTGCCTTCCCGACCCTATCGTGGTCCCGGGGGTCCGGGGGTAGAGCCCCCGGCCAAAGAGGCAGGAAGGCGGGTGACGCACGTCTCCTCCACATAAGAGGTGAGGGTTTCTACAGAGCCAAAAATTTCGGCTTTGGAGAAATTATCCTGTGCTCTCTTCGCCGGGGACCGGCACTCAAAAATCTCTATTTTTCGAGGGGGACCCCGGTGCGAGCGTTTGGGAAGGCGTGAGATGAGGAACAATCGAGAGGATGGGGGCAGGTAATCTGAGGGGCGTCCTCATCATGGAATCTTCACCGCCATCTCGCGCCGGGGGGCGAGTGCCCCCAAGAACTAGAAAATCAAAGATCCACGGAAGATCGAAGATCTTCCTATCATCAGGAATCTTTGATTCCCTCTGTTCTCAAATCCCTCTTCGATCGTCCCCCACGGACAGAAGATAGGCAGGGGCGGCAACTGAGCAATCTCCTCCTCTAAGTGCGCTGTCGCGATTGAGAGAGGTTCTCAGAACTAGTTTCATCGCCTATACTTGAATCAAAGGTTCATGTCGGATTCCACAAAGCGAAAAAAGTATGAGTGTTCGACAGAGCCACTCTCTTCACTCGCTCTCAGGAAGGGCATAGTAATACTCGCCACTCGAACGCTGCTCGCGGTCGAGGTACGAGCCCGGCTTGTTGATCCTGGGCCGCCCGGTCTTATCCCGCCTGAAGGTGACGCCGAGTTCTGAGAGGAAGAGGTTCATGCCGGTGCGCATCGAGAACGGACCCTTCGCCTCGCCCGCCACCCCTGGCTCACCATCGAAGACCACGAGCCGCTCAGAGATCATGTCGATGAGATAGATGTCGTGGTCGATGACGATCACCCCGCACTCCTTCCCCTCGGCATGGTGCTTGAGCACCCTGGTCAGCCCCATCCTCTGCTCCACATCGAGGTGGGCGCTTGGTTCGTCGAGGATGTAGAGGTCGGCGTCCCTGGAGAGACAGGCGGCGATAGCCACCCGCTGCAGTTCGCCGCCAGAGAGGGTGGTGAGGGGCGACTGGAGGAGCGGCTGGAGACCAAGGGGCTCGATCACCTCGTGCTGGTAGTAAGAGGTATCGAACCGCCTGGTGATCTGCCTGAGTATAAACTCCACCGTGTCGGCTGAGTCGGCTCTCACATACTGGGGCTTGTACGAGATGGAGATCTGCTCCTCGATCGGACCGTCGTCAGGCTCTTCCACTCCTGCAAGGAGTTTTGCGAAGGTGGACTTCCCGATCCCGTTTGGCCCGACAAGCCCCAAGACCTCACCCTTCTTTACCTCACCTCCCTTCACTGAGAGGGTGAACCGGTCGTAGGACTTTGTCATGCTCGGGAAGGCGACAAGGTCTTCTCGCACGGTCTCCTCGGCATGAGCCCGCTTCTCGAAGATCACTGCTGAGTCCCTGAACCGCACGTTCTCTTCAGGCAAGTAGCCTTCGAGGTACTCGTTGATCCCGACACGCACCCCCTTCGGCCCGGTGATCACCCCAAAGACCGCTGGCTTGCCGTACGCCACATGGACCGTATCGGCGAGCAGGTCAAGGATCGCAAGATCGTGCTCCACGATCACCACAGGCCGCCTCTCGGCCACCTCTCTGATCAGGTCGGCTGCCGCCATTCGCTGGTAGATGTCGAGATACGGCGTGATCTCGTCGAGGAAGTAGAAGTCTGCCTCTCTGGCCAGGCAGGCGGCGACGGCCACCCGCTGCAGTTCGCCGCCAGAGAGGTTCCCGATCTCGCGGTCCAGGATCGAGGCGAGGCCGAGGTGCTCGACGAGGTGGTCGAGCGCCCCTCGCTCGTCGGTAGAGGCGAGCAACTCCTGCACTGTCCCGGAGAAGGCCTTTGGGATATAGGTGACATACTGGGGCTTGACCGCGACCTTGATCTCTTTTCCTGAGATATGCTTGAGATAATCGAAGAGTTCGGTCCCGGCAAATCGCCTCAGGACCTCGTCCCAGGCAACTGTCTCCTCGAAGATCCCAAGGTTCGGCCTGATCTGGCCGGAGAGGATCTGGAGGGAAGTGGACTTCCCGATCCCGTTTGGTCCCAGGATCCCGGTCACCTTTCCCTCGACCGGGATCGGCAGGCCGTACAGCACAAAGGTGTTTGGCCCGTATCGGTGGGTTGGGTACTCGAGTTCCTCTGGGAGGTTTACGATGTCGATCGCTTCAAACGGACACTTCTTCACGCATATGCCGCAGCCGGCACAGAGTTCCTCGGAGATGACGGCCTTTCCGTCCTCTTCGCTAAGGACGATGGTCTCGTCCCCTGATCGTACTCTGGGGCAGTAGATGATGCACTCGTTTCCGCACTTTTTTGGATGACACTTGTCTTTATGGATGACCGCTATGCGCATGGCTGATCACATCAGGGCTGTGGTGAGCATGGTGGACCAGGAGATAAACCAGAATGCAAAGGTCATGAAAGCCTGATAGAACCAGTCTTTCCCACCGAGCTCGGTGTAGTCGATCCGCATCATCATAAAGATATGTTTCTGGAAGACTACCCCTGCCATGAGGAAGAGGACGCCGATGATCGCATTTGGCTGAAGTCCGGTTGCTGAGTCTGCCGGACCTGAGACATAGAACGAGAGCAGACCCATGGCGATACCCATAAAACAGGCCACCAAGGTCCGTTTGATCCGCTGCATATGCGCAGCCTGTTTTTGCGCCTTTTCATCAGCGCCCTTTCCTTTCGGCGCTTTCGGCGTTGTTTGCAACTGTTCCTCCTCGCTCATCACGCATCAGTAGACTATTTCTTGGTGCCAAAGCCATATTTAATTTGGTATAATTCATGGCAGACCAGAAGGGGATGAGCGGGATCGACGTCAGGGCAATGACGGCCGAACTTTCGGAAAAGCTCCCGCTCTGGGTGGGCAAGATCTACCAGTATGACTCCAGAACCCTGGGTATGAGGATCAATGGTGAGGGAGGGGCAAAATATCAGTTCTTTGTCGAGGTTGGCAGGCGGGCTCACCTCGTCGCCTCCCTCCCTGAAGCCCCAAAATTTCCCCTCAGTTATGCGATGCTGTTGCGCAAACACCTTGAGGGGGGACGGGTTGTAGAGGTTGGGCAGTATGGGCTCCAGAGGATCTTCTATATCGATGTAGGAAAGAAGGCCGGAACGCTCAGGCTCGTCTTCGAACTCTTCGACGAGGGCAACATCGTCCTCCTCGATGGGGACGGCGTGATCATCAAACCGCTCCTCCACCATCGGTTTAAGGACCGGGCGGTCGTGCCAGGCGAGGTCTATGCCCTTCCTGAGGGGACCGACTGCAGCGGCTACGACGAGGAAGGGTTTGCCGCGATGCTTGCGGCGTCCGACCGCGACCTGGTCAGAACCCTGGCCGTCAACTGTCTCCTTGGCGGGCGATATGCCGAGGTGATCTGCGCCGCGGCCGGCGTCGACAAGAACATACCGGCCCCAGAGGCCGACGCCGGCACGGTCTATGTCACCTTCCACGAAACTCTGGCAACGATCAAGGAGAACCGTCACCCCGTGATCACCGATAAGGGGTGCTGGCCGGTGCCAGGGATCGGCACGGTGAAGAAGGCGTACCCCACCTTTAATGAGGCGCTGGAAACCTTCTACCCTACGACGGCGGCAGAGAAGAAGGCTGAGAAGAAGAAGCCGAAACTCTCCAGGGAGGAAGTGATCCGTAAGCAACAGAAGGCAGCGCTCAAGAAGTTCGACGGGAAGATTGCACGGGCTGAGAAGGCGATCGAGGCCGTTTACACCCACTACACCCAGGTGCAGGATGTGATCACCGTCCTTGACCAGGTGAGTAAAGAACGCTCCTGGCAGGAGATCGAGGCGGTGCTGAAAGGGAGCGACCTGCCTGCAGCACAGATCGTCGTGGCTGTCCACCCGGCCGATGCGGCCGTCGAACTCGACCTTGATGGGGTGCGGGTGAAGATCAACGTCCATGAGGGCGTGGAGACGAACCTGCAGCACTATTACGACCAGATCAAGAAGTTCAAGAGGAAGAAGCAGGGCGCTCTCGACGCGATGGCACGCGAGGTACCGAAGAAGAAGGTAAAGCCTAAAGAGACCTTCACACTGATGAAGACGAAGTGGTACCACCGGTTCAGGTGGTTTTTCACCTCTGATGGGGTTCTCGTCCTCGGCGGGAGGGACGCCTCCCAGAATGAGGAACTGGTCAAGCGCTACATGGAGGGGAAGGACACTTTCGTGCATGCCGACGTGCATGGCGGGTCGGTGGTCATCGTCAAGGGTGAGACCGCCCACCTGGAAGACGAGGTGGCCCAGTTCGCCGCCTCATACTCGAATGCCTGGAAGGCTGGCCACTTCACCGCTGATGTCTATATGGCCCGGCCCGATCAGGTAAGCAAGACGCCAGAGTCTGGCGAGTATGTGGCGCGGGGGGCGTTTATCATCAGGGGCGAGCGGCGGTATGTCCGCAATGTCACCCTGGGCGCGGCCATTGGGGTGCAGTTCAAGCCAAGTGTGGCGGTGATCGGCGGGCCGCTCAGTGCGGTAAAGCAGC
>JAQVHG010000072.1 GCA_028696365.1 Methanofollis sp. | reverse complement strand
CTGGTCGAAGGCATGGTATGATGCCTGGACCAACATCTCAGCGATCCTCTCGTCAGTCGCCTTGATGCCCATGAGCGGGCTGCCGAGGTGGAGGTCGGCGGTGTGGATGAAGGTGAGTTGGTTTTCAGAGTCTTTTCTGGGTCTATTAGGGGGTTTTGTCATCTGATAACCTCAATTCCTGAGTAATGGAGAATGCTCACCGTACAGCACCAAAAACGTTTTTATGGTTTTGTGGACTCTGGCATGAGTCGAGGACTCACGCATACGTGATCTGAGATTCATCTGAGCAGCGCTTGAGGTGTCTATCGCCGCCCAGTCTCACCACCCTTCGGTCGCCATTGAAGATCCATCTTCGAAGGGTATCTGGCGAGAAGAGAGGGAAAGGCGGAGAGATGACCGTGAAGAGGGATTTATAATCCGCCACCGATCTTCGCGCGGGGGTTTGAGGGGCGGCACGCTCCCAGCAGGAATAACCATCCTGAACATTTCTACAAAACCGTAAAATAATTAATTGTCACCCTATCGGGCGCAAAGTCATTTAATAAAATATATCGTATTGGAAGAAAAGGATAAATGTATTCTATGGAAGACTCTATTTCTGATCGCCCCGATGAAAATATTCCCCTCTCCATGTCAGGAGATCTGATCTCTCTAATATATGATCTCAGAAATGAAGATCCAGCAATTAAAACTCGTGCACAATCTACCTTGGAATCACTCATCTCAACAGATACATCTCTGAAAAAAATTATTGAAACAGAGATCCAGGAAATTCATCAAGAGAGTCTTGATTATAAGAGAAGAACTCGGGGTCTTCAATCAAAATATCAAGAGATACAAGATCAGATCTCAGACCAAGAGGCTCTCATCTTAAAAATCGCAGAAAAATATGGTGTGTCAAATTTCTCTGCATCTCAGGATGAAATCTTGGAGAAGATCTATGAGGCCATTGAAGAAAAGAAAACTGATCGATCCAATAAGAAGATACGTATCAGATCGCAGGTCCAGGCCCTTGAGCAGGAAAGACTAGATCTGAAAAAAAGAGCGCAAAAAATCGAAAGACTCAATACACAAAGAGAAGAAATCAAGAATAAGATAATAGTAGATCAGGATAACCTTCAAAACCACTATATCTCCTCATTTCGACCATTCAAATACGTTGACAAACCAATATCGCGTGTTTTGATCTATTGTAATGATTTTGCTGCAAACTTCCTGTATGAAGCAGTATTATTACACGCCGGCTCCCCTCCCTCCACTGGCCTACCCTCACAGAAATTAGTTCTACCGCCCTGGTTTGTTGAACATTACCAGAGATGGTGGGACAGGAAAAAAGAGGATACTCATAAAATTATTTCAAATCGCACTCCATCTGGAAGAATCAATCCCTACCTATTTTTAGACTACTCTAAAGCCACTTTAAAACTCATCATACCAGAGCAGACCTTCTCTGGTGAGAGTGATGCATCTGAATGTTATCTGTGTGTACAGAGCGACTCAAAGATACTCTTAGAAGAGTGGGTTCCATTATACGATGACAAAAATGGGTATATCACAGAAAAATGCGCAATACCCCTGGAGTCCCCATCTACACACTATTCAATCGAGGCGTCGGTCGCTCACGATATAAGAACCTACAATATTGAAGGCATTCATGATGAACGACCGTATTTACTCTTCGACTATAATACCGGGAGGATGCTGCACGGCAACACCGAGATTACAAACACATTCTATATCCTCCTTCACGAATCCCAGAACATTCAACCAGATGAAGCAGTTATTGAATCCAGCAAATTGTATGGCGGCTGGCACCGATACCGGCTTCACGTTGTCGATCCTGAAAAATATGGCCGTCTTCGTATCGAAGGGGGGGAGAAGGACCACCATGATCAAGCCACCCACACAGAAGGTCTTGACATCCATTTTGCAACAGAGAATAGAGATCATCTCTTGCGTGTAAATGAACTCACCACCTTTGTGAACTGCGTACCTCAGATTCGCCTTCTATATGACAATACAAAAACCCTGCTCAGATCACAACTCTCTCTTCACCCCCTCTATGAGGGCACCTTGGAGAGAGCGAAGTTCATTGATCTCTCAGAGAATGAATCTATTCTTACTCTTGACAAAGAACACAAAATATGCACCATTGATCTCTCCTCCGATGCCCTTCTTGGCCCCGATCCAATTGGTTCCTTTCTCGTCCGTATACGAAACAAGGACTGCAAAGTGAGTGCCAGTTATGCGTTTTCACTCCTCAAAGACCTCACCTACTCACTCTCTGAAACGATCCATCTCCCAGATTCTGGAGATACTGAGACTGTAATGATCCAGTGCCCCCGAGATCTCCAGGTCGAGGTGAAGACAGACGGAATCCTAAAAAGTGAGTCGTGGGGCTATAAATGGGAAGGTGCACCGGTCTCCCACATTACAGGCACTCTTACCTCGCACCAGATCAGAGACCGGCATCTTTCAGCCTCGTTTTCTCTGTCTATCCCTCATCTTGCATGGCGTTTCGAGACAGACAAAAGAGGCGTACTCTCTCAGACTTGTCTTGATTCACGTGAGATCTCTGATATTGACTTCTCATCCCTTGGTCGCGCCCTCTCTCTGAATGTCTCTCTTCCTGACACCTACGAAGGCAACGGATTTTTGTTCATAAAACCAGGAGATCAATGTGTTTCTGCCCCAATCTCAGATGGACAAGGAGAGTTCTCTTTATCACGTTTCAATGATACACTCTCAGCAACAATAGATCCCACGATCGGTTTTTTCTTCTCTTTTCATTCAGAAAACATTTCCATCGATGAGGTGAGGCTCTTTTCACTGGTCCGATGGAAGATTCTTGATTTTTCATATCATATTGAAGAGAATGAGGCTGACAAGAAGATACTCGCTCTCTCATGGCATGAGAATGACGATGTGAGAAATCGTTCCATAATCCTATGGAGAATGGGGAAGAATGAGAGTAGGGCACAAAAAATAGACACCATCGCCATCCCCGATGGACAATACTCTCAAAACATTGTAAAAAATCAAAAAGAACTTCGTGCCGGAATCTATTTCGTGCAATTTATCCGAAGAAGAGACGAATGGGAGACACCCAGAATAGAATTTACTGGAGAGAATGTACAGAATGTTTTCCAGATCTCTATCGAACTAGAGAGTAGCACCCTTCTGGAAGACGGCGACGGATATATGGCGTCACAGAAATACCTCGAAGCGATTGAGTGCTATAAAGAACTCCAGTATTATAATCCTGCACTTGGGGATGTCTGGAAACAAAAGATCATGAATTATCTCATATATCCGAAAGAATATTTTGAAGCATTCACGCTTTTCTCCCTACTCCTCAATAAACCAGACGAAATGTCCCAGACCGACTACTCGTTCATCACATTTCGGATATTTATCAACATCCTCAGATCAGAGAATCATTTGACCTATGAGGTGTGGTCGACCGCGATTGATCTCCTAAAATGTCTGGTAGATTGTGGGCCTGACACCGTCCAGTCTATAATCCAGGCCAAATCCAAAGATGCTCTGAATGTGCTCCATGATTCGCAGGAACTCTCAGAACAGGAGAAACAATCTCTTCAGATAAAATTTGGCCAGGTCATCGAACATTGCAGGAGACGATGAACCGATTCGATCAAAATTGGAGTAAATTATGTCAATGAATCCATTAGACCTTACAAAAAAGATCAAAGAACGATATCAGAGATATATTACCACAACCTATCAGATCCGCACCCCTGAACTTCAAGCCCTATTTTTGGACGAGTTGCAAGAGCAGACCCTCACAAAGGGTCCTATCCTTGAGTCAACACCACCCTTTAAGAAAGGGTGTACCCTTCAGGACCTCATTGACGAAGGAGTGTTGTCACCTTTACTTGCAACGCTGAACCAGGACGCACTTCCTTTAGACAGACCTCTGTATCTTCATCAGGAAAAGGCTCTCAGAAAAGCGATCACCTCCAGGAAGAACCTGGTTGTTGCAACAGGGACCGGGAGTGGAAAGACTGAGATCTTCATGCTGACGATCGTCAACGAACTCTTCAGACAGAAAGAACGAGGAGAACTAGGGGCAGAGGTCCGGGCTCTTCTCCTCTACCCGATGAACGCTCTTGTAAATGACCAACTCGAGAGAATGCGACGCGTATTCTCAGGGTGTACCGACATTACCTTTGGGAGATATACAGGGGAGACGGAAAACTCTCAGAGTGCAGCAGAAGATAAATTTAGACGATTGTACGGGACAAAACCTTCTCCAAACGAACTGATCTCCCGTAGTGAAATGCGGAAAACACCACCTCATATCTTTCTGACAAACTATGCAATGCTTGAATATCTCCTGTTAAGACCATCAGACAATGTTTTTTTTGATGGGGAATATGCTGATCATTGGCAGTTTATCGTGATCGACGAGGCACATACCTACAATGGCGCAAAAGGGATCGAGACCGCGATGCTCTTGCGGCGCCTTAAAGACCGGATTGTCAGATCCGAACCAGGCGTCTTGCAATATTTTGCGACAAGTGCCACATTAGGACATGGGATAGAGGACTATCCTGCTATATGTTCATTTGCCTCCCATTTATTCGGCGAGCCCTTTGAAGTTGACGCCCTCATTACTGCAGAGAGAGAACCTCTCAAGCGTGAGACCCCATGGGGTACACCATCTCCTATTTTATATCGGAAATGGAACTCATTCCTCTCCTCAGATAACTCAGAAAAGATCATTCCAAAATGTGTTGCGGCTGGCAGGGAGCATGGTGTTCCTGAGGCTGTCCTTAATGATGCAGAACAATCTGCACGTGGTTCAGCGCGTGCATTCCTTTACCGCGTCCTCGCACACGATACAAAGGTGATCATGCTCCAGCAGATTCTTTCAGACCGACCTCGATCGATCGAGGAGGTGCGGGAACAGATCTTTCCAGATGTCCCTGATCCTGCTGCCTCTCTTATTGCATTGATCGAACTTGCAGGAAGAGTCCGCCTCCGAGATTCAGATAACGTACTCCTTCCTGCCAGATACCACCTCTTTGTCAGGACGATAGAGGGATGTTATCTGCAATTTTTCCCTGAAAAGCGGATTTACCTTGAACCTGTGAATGAGGTGAGTGTTGATGAAGAGAAATACGCTATTTTTGAACTTACGGTCTGTCGATATTGTGGGACCCCCTACCTCGCAGGTAAAGTTGTCGAAAAATCTCTCAAACAATCGGTATACTCATTTGATGATGAAGACGATCAAAAGCTTGATTATTTTGTGATCTCTGACTCGGTCCTCTTCTCTGGAGAGAACGAAGACGACGATATTGAGTCAGTAGGTGGCATGATCCAGGGTGAAGACTATCTCCTCTGTGGGAAGTGCGGTGCCATCGACCGTGCCACCAGGCGTACCCCAGTATGTTCATGTGGAGCCGATTATCTGATCCCAGTAACAAAGATCAAATATAATGGTCAGATGATTCACAAATGCCCGGTATGTACAAGGGTGAGTCCTAAAAATTCAATAATTCAGAGATTTTTACCAGGTAAAGATGCAGTTCCAAGCGTTCTTGCAACGACACTGTATCAGAATCTTCCAGATACCAAAATTCCTCCCGCTCACCATATATTAAAAGAACAGGATGAATGGATACCAGATCAATCTTTGATCCAGTCTTCTCCTGCTAAAAAAAGGAATTTGCTGATCTTTTCCGACAGTAGACAGGATGCAGCATTTTTCGCACCTTATCTCAATCAAACCTATACAAAGATCCTCCGACGAAAATTGATTTTGGAGGTGATTTATGAGAATGGGAAGTACGTCCTAGAAAATGAATGGAGGGTCACTGATCTCATTAGATCTCTTCAGATCAAAGTCGCTACGATGGATATATTGGCCGATCTCACACAACAGGAGCGGTTAAATGAGATTCAAAGGTGGGTGATGGCAGAATTTATCGGGAAAGGAGCACCAGGAAACCTTGAAGGGCTGGGTATGATGGGATTCTCTCTAATCAGACCAAAAGGATGGTCGCCACCCCCTCCACTTTTAAAAGAACCCTGGAATCTCACCCATGATGAGGTCTGGATCCTCTACCAGGTTCTCTTTGATAGGTTTAGACAGAAGGGTGCAATTCAGTTTCCTGACGGGATTAGCCCAGAGGACGACTTCTTTCAACCTGCCAACTATCACTTTTATTTTAGATTCAACGGCTCATCAAGAGGGTCTCATATTTACAGCTGGATTCCCATGGCAAGCCGGTCCAATGCAAATCTTGATTATGTGATGCGGGTTGCAAAAAAGATCGATCCTTCAATCACAAAAGAAGATTGCATAACAGTTCTTGAAAAGATATGGGAGATTTGCACCCCTGGAAGATCCCAGCAGTTGGGCGAATATTTTGTGCAGGAATCTCTGAAAAAAGAAGGAGTTGTCTATCAGATGGACCCTGAGGGGTGGAAGATTACCTCTCCCCTCATCGACTCATCCACCCTATGGTACTATTGTGACCGGTGCCATACCCTCACGATGTATGATCTCCATGGTGTCTGCCCGCGTTATCGCTGTGAGGGGACTCTTCGTCCCTGTGACCCTGATGAGGTGATGACTCAGAACCACTATTACCGCCTCTACAAGGAGCTTGAGATCGTTCCCATGCGAGCAGAAGAACATACTGCCCAGTTAAATAACGATACCGCCGCCGATCTTCAGCAAAAGTTTATCGAAGGAAAAGTGAATGTCCTCAGTTGCTCGACCACCTTTGAACTTGGGGTCGATGTTGGGGAACTTGAAGCAGTGTTCCTGAAAAATGTCCCGCCGTCGGCGGCGAACTATATTCAAAGGGCCGGTCGTGCCGGGCGGCGGACAGATTCGATAGCATTTGTGACAACGTTCTGTCAGAGACGATCCCATGACCTCACATATTTCCAGGACCCTATGCCCCTTGTGCAAGGAATAATAAAGCCTCCATTTATTGAACTAAAAAATGAGAAGATCATAAAAAGACATATCTTTTCTGTTCTTCTGGCTGAATTCTGGAAAAAATATCCAGAATCATTCTCAAGCGTTGCGACATTCTTCCTCAATGGAGATAGGGATTATCCTCATATATTCCATCAGTTTCTGAACTCTCACCCACAGTACATCATGGACGCACTTCTTCGCATCGTGCCTAAAGAGATGCATGACGAGATGAAGATAAAAGAATGGTCATTTGTCGATGATCTCTTTTGTGAGGATGAAACTGTTCATGGTGCTCCACTTCATGGCGGACTTATGGATCTCGTGAAAGAGAAAGTACATGAGGAGATCGATGGACTAAAAAAGATATATCAGGAACATGCTGAAAGATATGAGGAGACAAATCACATTACATATATTATGAATACAATAAAAAATAGAAAAATTATTGATTTTTTGTCTTCCAACAATATCCTCCCGAAATATGGATTCCCTGTTGATGTTGTTGATCTACAGATCAATTATCCGTCCAAAGAGACAAGTTCTCTCCAATTGCAAAGAGATCTAAAAATTGCATTATCAGAATATGCACCAGGAAGTGAAGTCGTTGCGGCGGGAAAGATCTGGAAATCCCGATATATACGGAAAAATCCGAAACATGCCTGGAGGAGATATGACTATGTCATCTGTGACGTGTGTTACCGATATCACAGCGTCATGTCTGAACTCGATCTCCCGCTTGAACGGTGTGAATCCTGTGGAAATGATCTCTCGACTGCAAGAATACGTGGCAGTTTTATCATCCCAGAGTTTGGCTTTCTTACAGACCGCGAAAAGCCTAGATCGGTGACTGAAAAAAGGCCAGAGAAAACTTACACCACCAGGGTGTATTATTCTGGTGAGAGATCAAAAGAGAAAGAAGAATATCTCTCTCTCAAAGACGGTATTGTGGTGTATGCTGAGTCTGCAACGCATGGAAAACTAGGTCTGATAAATAATGCTGGCAATCAACATTTCAGCGTCTGTCCAGTATGTGGGTATGCTTTTCCGAGATTGCAAAAGGTACCATCAACGCATATCGACCGATGGGGAAAGAAATGCGATGGGACATTCCTAAAAGTTGATCTCGGCCATGAATACCTCACTGATGTACTGCAGATCGAATTCGTTCATCATACAAATACCGATCCTGGATTCTGGCTCTCACTTCTTTATGCTACTATCGAGGGGATAAGCAATGGTTTGGGAATTGACCGCAATGATCTCGACGGGTGTTTATATCCCTCACAGAGATGTCCCTCTACTCCCTCGTTGATCATTTTTGATAATGTTCCAGGGGGTGCAGGCCACGTGAAACGAGTGATTGAAGATAAACAGACATTGTTGTCGGTATTTCAGACTGCGTTGCAGATCTTGAAGAACTGCACATGTGGAGGAGAGGGGGGGCACGCAAGTTGTTATGGCTGTCTGAGAAACTATTCAAATCAATATTGCCATGAGAATCTGGACCGGAGGAAAGTGATAGACTTCTTTGAAAAGATTGGTATAGAAGAGATTAAACCTGCCTGATAACCGACTTGAGTATGGAGATAACAGATTCAAGAAAATAAATAATCCCTTTTTTTGGGGCTTCTGATGTTTTGTTTTGTACCTCTTTCTGATTGCTGACCTCTGGATCTCGGTCCTCTGAATGTGCCGGTGCCTCTTGATCCTGATCTTCAGGTGTTATGGCAGTGAACTTGAGGGGATCAGGTTCTGCAGCGATAGTTGATGTTGGTTCTTCTGTTGTCGCCTGTTGTTCTTGAATCTCTTCGCGGCTTCTTTTTTTTGTCAAGATCTGTGTTATTGCAGATGCGACCGTATCCCTATGAAGACCTGTACCCTCTGTGATTTCTGAGTGCCACTTCTCTGAGATCCTTTCCTGACTCATATAGTAGGCCAGAGATGATCTGTCAGGATTCTCTGCCCTCTCATTTGCGATATAACTCCCAGTCTCAGGATTAGCATGTATCTGTGCTCCAAAAGTCATTGAGACGTTCCTGATCTCAGTCGATCTTTTCTCATGGTATTTCTCACAGGACTGAGACAAGGACTCCACCTCCTGCATGAGATCGGGAGAGAGATCGCGATCGGCCATGATCACCGAAAGGATCGTCTCTATGCCCTGTATGGTGGTGGCGTGTACGTCTTTTTCATCTTCAATTGTATTTTTTATTGCCAAGAGGAGT